>JBKJTD010000307.1:0-3483 GCA_046590915.1 Vicinamibacterales bacterium | reverse complement strand
TCTATTCGACCCTGCTCACCCAGAACGTCTATGGTTCCTGCCACCGACTGTCCGGCCCCGACACGGGCCACGTAGTCGGTCGTTGACGACACATTCTTCCAACGGCGCCCGTCCACGGTCGAATGAGCCCCACACCCGAAGCCATACCAATCCCCGGCCTGCCAGTACTTCAAATTGTGGCGTGACTGATGACCCGGTCTCGCCACATTGGAAATCTCGTACTGCTGCAACCCCGCCGCTTCGAGCCGCGCCAGGCCTTCCAGATACATATCCGCCGCGTCATCGTCAGGCGCCTGCGACCAGCCCGCGCGCGCCATGTCTTCCTTGAGCGGCGCGTTCGGATACAGCTCCAACAAATACAGCGACAAATGGTCCGGCGTCAGTGCCAGCGCACGGTCCAGCGTGTGATGCCACGACTCTCTCGACTGGGCCGGGAGCCACAACATCAGGTCAAAGGACACCGACTCAAACCCCGTGCGTTTCGCGGCCTCAATGGCTTCTACGGCCCGTGCCGACGAGTGGATTCTGCCGAGCCGCTTCAGCTCGCCATCATCAAAGGACTGCACGCCAAAACTGAGCCGGTTGATGCCGGCATTGCGAAACGCGGCCAAACGTTCAGGGGTCGCTGTCTCCGGGTTTGTTTCGAGTGTGACCTCGGCGTCGCCGGCCAGGTCGAACGTCTCACGACAGGCCTGAATCAGTCGTTGGACTTCGGAAGGGTCCAGCAGGGATGGCGTGCCGCCGCCGAAAAAAATGGTATCTGCAGCGCCAACGGGCGTTCGGCGAATTTCCTGCTCCAACGCGTCGACGTATTGCACCTTCAGCCCCTCGTCGAGCAGGCCGCGATTGAAGTTGCAGTAGCTGCAAATGGCCTGGCAGAACGGGATGTGCAGGTAGAGCCCGAGAGGCACCCGGCGCCTAGCCTCGGCCGGCTTTGCCGCCTGGCCAGCGAAGTTCGCGGGGTTCGCGGGGGTTCTTGAGCGATCGCAGGGGATCGTTGTCCTTCAGTTGTGCGCGGGCGGGGCCGCGAGCACGGGCCGGCAGCACACGGCGGCCCTTGTTGGTCTGCCAGAGAATCGTCAGATCGTTGGGCCCACCGTTGGGCGGCAGCATGCGGTAGTCGCCGCCGTCGTACTCCAGGAACTCACACATTTCGTGCAGCCGGGAATGCATGCGGTAGCCGACACGCGCCTTGAGTGAATCGAGGTCGGCTTCGTCGGGCGTGTCTTCGTAGTTGGTGGTGAAAATCGTCGGGCGCCGCTCGTTGTAGCGGGTGTTGACGATGAGGTTCATTGTCTCCTCGACCCACTCCGACGGCTTTTCGGAGCCGAGATCGTCGAGGACGAGCAATTCCGCATCCATGACCGGCCGGATGATGTCCATTTCCGCCGTGCGCACAACCGGGTTGTACGTGGACCGAATCACCTTGAGCAGTTCACGCACGTCGTAAAACAGCGCGCGCGCGCCTTTTTCGATCACCACCTGGCGGAGCGCCGCGACCGCGATATGTGTCTTGCCGATACCGGGGGGACCAATCAGGCAGAGACCCTTGGTGACCGCCGGAAACTGATCCGCGAATTTGCGGGCATACGTCACCGCCGACTGCAGTTTTTCGTTCGGATACATCTGGAAGTTCGCCAGATCACACCGGGCGTACCGCGGGGGAATGCGCGCCGCACGCAGCAATCGATCGGCGGCCTCGGCGCGCCGGCAATCACAGCGTTCGACACGGCGCACGCCTTCGCCAGCCGCAGGCTTCCATCCAGTTCCGTTGCAGAGAAGGCAGTCAGACACGGGATGGGGATCTTAACAGATCACCCGATGTTGCCGTCGTCGGTCCGTGTCGTCACGAGCGATGTGTTGAGGCGCTGTTCCCAATCGTCGAGGCCCTGCGCCAGCTCTTTTTTGACGTACGCCATAAATTCGTTGACTTCACTCTGCATGCTTTCCATTTTCTGGCGCATGTTGAGAATGATTTCGACACCTGCCAGGTTGACACCAAGGTCGCGGGTCAGCGTCAGGATGGTCTCGAGCCGCTGCAGGTCGTCGTCTGAATACAGGCGGGTGTTGCCGTCGGTGCGTGAGGGGGCCAGCAAGCCTTCGCGTTCATACAGGCGCAATGTCTGCGGATGGACGTTGTACTTCGACGCCACGGCGCTGATCATGTAATAGCCCTTGCCGGTGCCGGATTTTCTGGTCATGTCTGATCTCTCCGGCGCGGCTGAAGCCACGCCCTACGTACCGAATAAATGGGCTCGCACATCGCCGGGATTGAGCGCGCCAAATTCCCGTAACAATGCCTTCGACCGTTCGTCGCGTACCGGGGGCAGCACAATCTGCACTTCTGCGATCAGGTCACCGGCCATGGCCGGATCCGCGGAGTGTGCGGACGCAATGCCCTGCCCCCTCACGCGCAACTTGGTGCCCGAGCCGGTGCCGGGCGGAATCCGCACCTTTACCGGCCCGTTCAGTGTCGGCACGTCGACCTTTGCGCCCAGCGCGGCCTCGTGCACGGCCACCGGTAACCACATGCGCAGGTCGCGCCCCTCACGGGTGAAGACTGGATGCGGCGACACTTCGACCGACACATACAGATCACCCATCGGACCTCCCCGCGCCCCCGCATGTCCGCGACCAGGAACCGCGAGCCGCGCGCCATGCTCAATCCCCGGGGGAATCACCAGCGTCACGACCTCACTGCGCGCCTGCAGGCCCACACCGGCGCAGATCCGGCACGATTGCCCGGTCAGGCGCCCGGTCGACGCACAGGGCTCGCACGGTTTGGTGAACACCATGTGTCCGCGCGCCCATCGTGTCGCCCCTGCGCCGCGACATACGGGGCACGGGATCGGTGCGATGGCCACTCGCCCGGCGCCAGCGCATCCGGGACAGCGTTCCTGTCGCACCACCGACATGGGAATCTGACCACCGCGCATCGCATCTTCAAACGACAGTGCCATCGTCAGCTCAAGCGAGCTGCCCTGTTCGGGTGAGGTCGCGCGCCTGGCGGCATCCTGAAACACGTCAGAAAACATTTCGGAAAACGTCGCCGCATCGTGGCCCTGCGCCAGCGAGGAAAAATCAAATCCCTCAAACGCTATCGTGGCGGCAACGACGGATGGATCCTCAACGCTCCGACTGCGATCGTATTCACGGCGACGGTCCGCGTCGCCGAGCACTTCGTAGGCCTTCGAGACCTGGCGAAATCGCTCCTCGGCCAGCCGGTCACCTGGATTGATGCGCGGGTGATACCGCCTGGCGAGGCGCAGATAGGCGCGCTCGATCTCAGCCGCCGAAGCGGAGGCGTCAAGATCGAGCGCGCCGTAGAGGTCCACTTACTTTTTCTCTTCCTCGATAACCTCAGCGTCGATGACATCACCCGACGCTGCGTTATCGGAGTTACCCACGCCACCCTCGCCACCAGCGCCACCCACACCACCTTCGGCCCCAGCCTGCTGGTAGAGCTTGGTCGCAGCCTTGGTC
>JBKJTD010000227.1:0-3053 GCA_046590915.1 Vicinamibacterales bacterium | reverse complement strand
GTCGTACCCGCCGCTCAGGTAGATGAACGCCTTGCGCCGCGTATTGACCACCTTCATCTGTTCGAGCAGATCGTAGGCGGTGGAAAACGCCACATTGACACGATGGCGGATTTCCTGCGGGCCTGCCACCGACGAGGGCGCCTGCAGAATATCTTCGGGTGACATCCCGTTGCCCATGACTTTCTTGATCGCTTCGGTCAGACGGCTGCGGTCGTACGTCGAGTTCACTTCAATCGACGAGGGACCGGTGGAGACCACGGCAAACATGTCGCCGTCGTGAATCAAGGTGTTGGTGATCTGCGTCAGCAACTGGCGCACGCGGGGGGAATCAGACGCCAGCAGATGCAGGTCGTCAATGAAGATGATGAACACACGCCCCGCCACGTCGGCCACCGGTCTGGTCGGAGGAAGAATCATTCCGTCGGGCGCGGCCGTGGGCGCACTGATCATGTCCACCGACAGTTCGCGGCCGCCATACATCAAACGGAAATCCGCCAGTTTCTGCTCCACCCCGTCCTCAAGCACGGTGAAGTCATCCTTGGTCAGGTTCGGAACAAACTGGCTGTTCTTGTCCCGGACAATGACGTCGAGCGTGACGAGGTCGACCTGGCTAGTGAAGGTCGGTCTCTGAGTGCTCTGGGATTGTGGCGGCGGCTGAGTCGATTGGCCGGTCAACGTGACCGTCGCCATCAGTGTCAGGACCAGCGGCCACGTGGACAGTCGAAAGCTGCAGAACTTCTTCATCGGTATTGTCTCGCTCCCCGATTATGACATCGGCGCCGGAGGCTTGGTCTGGACCATCGTTTTCCGGCCCGACGTCCGCCTGACCGCCTCGACGGCCTCGGCGACGTTTGGGTAATTGGGCCGCGATCGCGTCCCAGACTCTGTCGGCGGCACGGGCCTGTTGACGAATGACGTCGGCGCCCACCCACGTATCGGGGTTGGCCACGACCGCTTCAGCCATAAGCCTGTCACGGTCTTCAGGTGTGCGCGCGCGTCGTCCTATGCGTTGCACCAGCTCGGCGTATCGATGACGCAGGCGGGCGGCCTCTGCCGCCCCAAGCGCCTGGCCCATGGCGGAGTCATCGTCGGGCAACTCGGGTGCAGGCGGTGTCGGCCGAGCGGATCTGCCGTCGGTCCGGATATCGGGACGGCCGTCTGAGCGTCCCGACTGCCGGACCGGAGGTTTTTGTGCGCGCCCCGCACGCCCCTGGCGATCGCGCTCGCGAGGATCGGTGCGCGTCTGGCGTTGGATGGGCGGGCTGTCGCGCAACAACCCGTTCCAGTCGAACGTGAGATCCGGATGGGTATGTTCGAGCGCCTCGCGCACCTCGGGATCGAGCGGCTTGCGGCCGATTTGCACGTGCGCGGGCGACCGGAACAGGTACAGGAGCTTCGTGCGTGCCTGACCGGACCCTGGCCGATAGGCATGCATCACGTAGGTGCAGTCATACCCACGTTTGTCGTGGGCTTGGCGGATGAAGGGCAGAACTACCTCTTTTTGCGCTGCGGCTTCGCCGGTTTTGGTGCTTTCTTCGGTGCTCGCTTAGGTGCTGCCTTGGGTGCTCGCTTGGGTGCAGCTTTCGGTGCTGCCTTGGGTGCTCTCCTGGGTGCGGACCTCGGTGCGGACTTCGGTGCGGACTTCGATGGCCGCTTCGGCGCAGCCTTCGGAGCCGACTTGACAGCAACCTTCTTGGCAATCTTTCGAGCAGGTTTAACAGCTGCCTTTGCGGGAACCTTCACAGGCTTTGCAGCACTCTTTGGAGCACTCTTTGGAGCACTCGCTTGAGCACCCTTTTCAGCACTGGCCGGCGCCGCCGCCTTAGGCGGCATCACGGCCGTCTTCACGACGACAGGCTTTGACGGCTTGGCGGCGGCCTTCGCGGCGGCCTTGGCGGCCTCGCGGGAACTGATCCGCGCGAGAATTTCCTCGACCAGCTCGGGGGCCGAATCCGGCTTGGGCTGCTCAACCGGCTTGGGCATTTCGACTACTTTTGCGACAGGGCCCTTCCCGGACTTGGCCACCGCCTGCGGGTCGTGAAACACACGCACCAGATCAAACCCGTCCATCAAGGGACGGTACGTCCAGATTTCGCTGACAGTGACCTGATTCTGCTCACAGAACCGGCGCGCCGCGTCATACGCGAGCACCGGCACGTAGAGCAGGAACGGGGCTTTTGCTTTTCCGAAATGCACCCACTGCGCCAGGGCTTCGAGGTTGTTGGTCGACTCCCCCGTCTCAATTTCAATCACGCCGGCGAGTTTCCCCGCCTCCTGAAGAATCAAGTCAGGAAAAAACGTCCCAAGCCCGATCTTCAGGGCATAGTCGCGCGCATCGCCCTTGTTGATCAGGACGTCGAGCTTTTTTCCGTGTTTCGCCTCGAGAAACAAAATCAGGCGATCGTGCTCTGCCTGCTCACGGGCAGGTCGAATATAGATGGGCGACACCAAGCCTCCGACGCCGTTAGGGCGCACGCCAGAGCGAGCCAACTGCCCACGGGGCAGTAAGATAACGGCGGTCGTATCGTAACACTAATCGTCGAACCCGACCGGAACCTTGTAGAATTCTTCCTGTGGCGCACATCCTCATCGTCGACGACGACCCCGTGGTCGGCGAGACGTTTGCCCGGATGCTGACGCTTGACGGGCATCGTGTGACCACCGTGCAGACGGCAGAGGCTGCCCTGACCTGTGCCGGGCTGGATGCGCCAGACGCGTTGATTCTGGACATGCGCATGCCGGTGGTCAGCGGCCTGGATTTTCTGCGCCAGCTGCGACGTGACGCCCGGCTTCAGGAAACACCTGTAGCCATCGTCACCGGGGACTATTTTTTGAATGAACCGGTGCTTGCCGAGATGCGGGCGTTGGGTGCAACGGTGCGATACAAACCGCTGTGGATGGACGATCTCAGCGCACTCGCACAATCTTTATTGGATCGGGAATAACCATGTTGTCGAAAAGTGCGGGCATCGTGCTGCTGGGCACGGCCGTCGTCGCCATTGCGTTTGTGGTCGCGGGCCATCGTGGTATCGCGAAGGTCACACCGGCCTCGT
>JBKJTD010000301.1:0-5295 GCA_046590915.1 Vicinamibacterales bacterium | reverse complement strand
CTTGTACGCGTACTCCGCGTCGGCATTCTTCGGTGCACCGCCCGCGTGCACATGCAGGTCGACGAAACCCGGCATCAGATACATGCCCGTGCCGTCGATTTCGTGATCGGTGGCCTGCGCGGCACCGCCCTGACGTCCACCTGCGCGGCCTGCCGGGGCCGGTGCCGGACGGAGGCCGGGAGTGCCCGCTCCCTGAATCGCGGTAATTCTGTTGCCGGAGACGATGACGTTCATGGGCCCGAAGGGTGGTCCGCCGGTGCCATCGATGACCATCACGTTGCGGATGACCATGCGGTTGAACGGGCCGACGCCTTCGCCGGCCTTTCTGTCGGGCGCGGGTACGAGGCCGCCTTGCGCCTCAACCGCAACATGCCCAGGCACAAAGCTGCCGAGCGCCAGCACACTGAGACACACACTACTGACAAGCAGAGTTCGCCAACGATTGGTCATGGGGGTCCTTCCTCCGATGCGCGGATTATATGAGCTCATTTTTGCAGGGCGGCTTTCATCGCTGACCGGATGTCCGGGTACTGAAACGTGAAGCCCTGGTCGAGCGCGTGTTTCGGGATCACGCGTTGGCCGGCCAGCAGCGCCGGGCCGGCCATTTCGCCGACGATGGCCTTTAGTGCGAAGCCGGGGACGGGCAGCCAGCTCGGCCGTCCGAGTGCTTCACCGAGCGCTTTTGAAAACTCCGCGTTGGTCACCGGCTGTGGCGCAGTCGCGTTGTACACGCCGACGGCATCCTCGCGCCGCAGGAGCCACACGACCAGTTCGATCCAGTCCGTACGGGCAATCCACGAGAGCACCTGGCGCCCGGAGCCCATGGGCCCGCCACCAAACAGTTTGAAGGCGGGGATCATCTTCTCGAGCGCACCACCGTCTTTGGCCAGGGCCACGCCGGTCCGAAGGATCACGACGCGGCACCCGAGTGCGGCGGCGGCTTGCGCTTCGCCTTCCCACTCCACCGCCAGCGTCGACAGGAAATCCGAGCCTGGAGGGGCAGTTTCATCCAGTGCAGGACCGTCTTCCGGCTGCGGGCCGTAAAACCCGATCGCCGACCCGGAGAGAAACACCGCCGGGCGCCTGGTCGCCGCGCGAATGGCGCCGACCAGCGCCCGGGTGGAGTCGGTGCGGCTCTGTCGCAATTCCTGTTTGCGCGCCTCGCTCCATCGCTTGTCAGCGATCCCGGCGCCCGCCAGGTTGATCACACCATCGGCGCCGTCAATTTCACGCTCCCACGCCGAGTCGGCAGCATCCGGCGCGCCCGGCCACGTCACTTGGCGAATACCGCCTTCGCTTCGTGCCGCACCACGAGTGAGCACCACCACGGCGTGACCTTTGGCCATCAATTCCCGTGTCAACGGCCGACCCAGAAATCCGGAGCCTCCGGCGATGACATATTTCATGCGGACTCCAGTGCGACACGTTGCCCCTCGGCCACATCGACCTTCGCCAGCAGAAGCATTCCGGCAATAAAAAACACGATGAGCGAGAGGATGGCCGTGCGGCTCGACCCGTCGCCGGCCACGACAGCGAAGACGGCGGGTCCGAGAATGCCCGCGTACCGCTCAAAGACGCTGAAGAAGGCGAAAAATTCGGACGATTTTGCCTTCGGAATCATCGAGGCAAACAGCGACCGGCTCAGTGCCTGTGTGCCGCCCTGCACGAGGCCGACACAGACGGCGAGCGCGTAGAAGTGCGCCGCCGTGGTCATGAAGTACGCGAGGATGGTGATGCCGAGATACATCGTCAGGCCGATGAAAATGCCTTTTTTCGCACCGATGCGGCCGGCCAGCGCGCCGAAAAGAAACGAACACGGCACGCCGATGAACTGCACCAGCAGCAACGCGGTGATGAGTGACCCGGTGTCGATGCCTATGCCGTCGCCGTACAGGACGGCGACCCGGATGATCGTCTGGATGCCATCGTTGTAGAGAAAAAACGCGAGCAACATCAGCAGTGCCTGTTTGTAGCGCTTGAGATCACGAAACGTCTGCGCCAGTTTGCGAAAGGCCTCTGCGATGGTGCCGACAACGGTGACCGCCGTGCCGGGCCGCGTGATCACCGGCTCCGTCACTCGACGGAATAGCGGAATGGAAAAGAGGAACCACCAGACGCCGACGGTGACAAACGACAGCCGCGAGGCCACTCCGGCATCGGCAAGTCCAAACCACTGCGGCTGCTGGATCATCAGGATGTTGATGGCCAGCAACACGCCTCCGCCGATGTACCCGATGGCGTACCCGGCGGTGGAGACCTTGTCGAGCTCCTCCGGCTTCGCAATAAAGGGCAGCAGCGACTCGTAGAACACGATACTGCCGGCGACGGTAATGTTGCCCAGCGCGAACAGACCCAGTGCGAGCACCCAGTCGCCCTCGCGTATCCACCACATGCCGAAGGTGGCCGAGACGCCGATCCCGACAAAGACCGCGAGGAACGTCTTTTTGATGGGCTTGGCGTCCGCAATGGCGCCCAGGATTGGCGCAATGACTGCCATGATCACGATGGCAATGGTTGTGGCCCAGAGATACCGGCTGTCCTGCAGGTTCTCGGGCATCCCTGCCGCCGCGACTTGTTTGAAGTAGATGGGAAAGACGCCAGCGATGATGGTGGTCTGAAAGGCGGAGTTCGCCCAGTCATACATGGCCCACGCCCGGAGTTCCGGACGATTGAGTCCCAGGCGGTTCAACACGCGGCCGAGTCTAACTCATTGCCGACCCACCCACACCACCCACGCCACCTACCTACAGCTTGATCGCCCCCGTGTAGATCGCCATGCCGACGACGGCGTCGATGCCGAGGGAGTGGAGGTGGTCCACTTCAGTCATGGAGCGAATGCCGCCGGCGGCGATGACGCGGCCAGGCACCTGGGCGTTGATGGCCAGGACGGCGTCGAGATTGAGGCCTGACATCGTGCCTTCGGTGTCGACGTGGGTATAGAGAAATCGATCGACAAATGGGGAAAGCGTGCGGACGGCCTCCACAGCGGTGATCGAGGTGGGCGTCTTCCAGCCGTGAATGGTCACGCAGCCGCCACGGCTATCGACGGCGGCGACGAGCCGGTCCGCCCCGAACGCCACGGTGAACTCACGCGCGCGCGCGACCTGGACCTCGGTGGTCGAGAACAACGACGAGCCAAGAATGACGCGGTGTGCACCGGCATCGAGCAGACGCTGCGCACGATCGGCGGTGCGTACGCCGCCGCCCACCTGACACGGAAGTCGCCGACATACCTCGCGGACAAGATCCGCGTTGTCGCCGACACCCATTGCCGCATCGAGATCGATGAGCTGCACGAGCGGGAAGGAGGAAAACTTCGCGATCCAGCCGTCGAGATCGTCACTCGCCACGGCGAGCTTTTCTCCCTGAATAAGTTGGACAACGCGGCCGTTCTGGAGGTCGATGGACGGGATCAGCATTGGGAAGGCTAAAAGGGGAAGGCGAAAGGTTAAAGATACGGACGGATGGGGATATTGCGGTCGATCAGGAACTGTTTCAGTTCGCTGACGGCGTGTTCGGAAAAGTGGAACACCGAGGCGGCGAGTGCGGCGTCGGCGCGACCGGTGGTGAAGACGTCAGCGAAATGGTCAAATGTGCCCGCCCCTCCGGAGGCGATCACGGGTATCTGCACGGCGGTGCTGACGGCGGCGGTCAGTTCGCAGTCAAAACCGGCCTTGGTGCCGTCGCGATCGATCGAGGTCAGCAGGATTTCTCCCGCCCCCAGTTCGGCGGCCTCGCGTGCCCAACTCACCGCATCGCGGTCTTCACGTTGCGTGCCACTGCGGGAGAACACGGACCGTTTCTGCGCATCTATTGCCACAATGACTGCCTGCGATCCATAGACCTTGGCGATCTCGGTGATGAGCTGAGGGGTGCGTAGTGCCGCACTGTTGATTGAGACCTTGTCGGCGCCGGCGTCGAAGACGGCCTTGGCGCTGTCGACCGAACTGATCCCGCCACCCACACTGAGGGGGATGAACAGTTCCTGCGCCACGGTTCGCACGGTGTCGAGAAACGTCCGCCGGCCCTCGAGTGTGGCCGTCACGTCGAGCAGCACGAGCTCGTCGATCCCGTCTGCGTTGTACCGACGCGCGAGTGCCGCCGGGTCACCGGCAAGGCGAAGGCCTTCGAAGTTGACGCCTTTGACCACCTGGCCCTCGCGCACGTCAAGACACGCAATCAGTCGTCGCGCGAGCATGTCAGCGCCTCCCTTCGGCGAGGTGCACAAAAGCGCGAAGGACGACGAGGCCGACATCGCCCGACTTCTCCGGATGCCATTGCGCCCCACACACGCGACCGCGCTCTACCACTGACGCAAAGGGGACGCCGTGTGTGGTCGTCGCCGTCGTCTCTGGTCCACACGGTGCCGCAAACGTGTGGGTGAAATAGGTGTAGGCGCCGGCCGGCACCGCCGCCAACAGTTGAGTCGGCGTCTCGGTGCGATCAAGTGAGTTCCATCCGACGTGCGGAACCTTGATCGAAGCGCCGCTGAGTCGGAAACAACGCCCACCGAAGATTCCCAGGCCTGGTACGTCGGGCGCTTCGTCACTGCCTTCGAACAACCACTGCATCCCCAGGCAAATACCAAGCAGCGCGGCTCCATCGTCCATGCGCGCACGGATCGCCAGGTGCCAGTCGGGCGTAAGCGAGGCCGTGGCCGAGAAGTGGCCGACCCCAGGCACGAGGATCGCGCTGCTGTCGGTGATCTGATTCGACGCGGACACGATGTGTGGCGTCGCTCCGGCAGCTGCGATCGCCTTGGTGACCGACGCGAGGTTGCCAGCGCCGTAGTCGACGACGTCGATGGTGATCACAGGAGACCCTTGGTGCTGGGAAGCAGGCGTGCGAGTTGTTTGTCCTTTGAGACCGCCGCACGCAGGGCACGGGCAAACGCCTTGAAGGACGCCTCCACCTTGTGATGGCTCGATCGACCGTACAGCACCTTGATGTGAACGTTGGCGCGCGCGGCCATGGCAAACCCTTCAAAAAAATCCTGCACGAGCTCCGTCTGGAGATCGCCCACCTTTGCCGCAGGTGATTTCAGATCCACGACTGAATACGGGCGGCCCGAGAGGTCGATGGCGGCGACTGCGAGTGTTTCATCCATCGCCATAACGAAATAGCCGGCGCGGTTGATGCCGCGTTTGTTGCCGATGGCCGTGGACACCGCTTCGCCGAGCGCGATGCCGGCGTCTTCGACGGTGTGATGCTGGTCCACATCCAGGTCGCCTGTGACGTTGAGTGTCAGATCGAACCCGCCGTGTTTGGTGACGAGCTCCAGCATGTGGTCGAAGA
>JBKJTD010000092.1:0-10774 GCA_046590915.1 Vicinamibacterales bacterium | reverse complement strand
TCCCAGTACGACCGGCCGATCGCGCTGGGCGGACGCGTGCGATTGTCCGACGGCGACGTACCGCTCACACGCATCCACATGGAAGAGGACGCGGGCAAGTCGCTGCATCACGGCTTTGCGGACTCGGATGTCAGCACCTATCTCGACTTCAACCGCGCGGGCACCCCGCTCATTGAGATTGTGACCGAGCCCACGTTGCGATCCGCCGCGCAGGCCGCCGAGTGTTTCAGTCGCCTGCGCGAAATCCTGGTGGCCATCGGTGTCAACGACGGCAACATGGAGGAGGGCAGTCTCCGCTGTGATGCGAACGTGTCGTTGCGACCGGTCGGCCAGACGACGTTCGGCGCAAAGGCTGAAGTCAAAAACGTCAACTCCTTCCGCTTCCTCGAGAAGGCGATCGAATATGAGATCGACCGTCAGCGTGACGTGCTGCTGAGCGGAGGACGCGTGGCGCAGGAGACGCGGCTCTGGGACAGCGACACGGGCACGACGCAATCGATGCGGTCAAAAGAAGAGGCCAACGACTACCGATATTTTCCCGAGCCGGACCTGCCCCCACTCGTGGTGGACACGGCCTGGATCGCGTCCGTGCGTGCGTCGATGCCTGAACTGCCCACCGCTCGTGTCGAGCGCTTTGTGCAGACGTACGGCCTCAGCGCGTACGACGCCGATGTGCTCGCGCGGTTGATCCCTGGTGCCGCCGCCTACTTCGAGGAGGCCGTGCGCGCGGGTGCGGCCGCCAAGACCGCGAGCAACTGGATCCAGGGCGAAGTGCGACGCAAGCTGAAGGACGCGGGCGGCGACAGTGTCACCGACGCGCCCATCACGCCGGCGGCCCTCGCCCAACTGACGACACTGGTCGATACGCAGGTCATCAGCACGTCAGTCGCCAAAGACGTCTTCGAGCAGATGTGGTCCAGTGGGGCGTCGGCCAGGGACATCGTGGACGCGCGCGGCCTCGCCCAGATCGACGACACGTCCGCACTGCTCGCGCTTGTGGACGTCGTCATTGCCGATCACCCTGGTCCGGTTGCGCAGTATCGCTCCGGCAAGAAACAGACGTTCGGCTTTCTGGTCGGCATGGTCATGAAGGCGTCAGGGGGGAAGGCCCGTCCCGCATCCGTCAGCGACATTCTGCGGGGACGACTGGAGTCCGGGCAGGGGTAGTTGACACGGTCATTCGACCTGCCTTACTTTGAGGTGTCCACTTCTGCGAATGGCTGCTAAGACCCGCGTGGTAAGCGTCGACGCTCTGATGGTGCACTGGCCTCTGGTCGGCGCTCCGTGCAACTGTCTGTCGGCCTTCTTCAAGGAAGAGTTCGTCAAACATCATCTGTGTCTCGAAGAACAACGCGAGTACTTCTCGGAGCTCGCGATCACACAAGCCGAAGCCGCACTCTCTCAAATCCTTTCCCAAATCGATCAGCTCTGCCAACGCGACGACGCGTGCGAGCTGGTGGCCGACTTGCTCAAACAGTTGGACACGGTGACGAACCTGTCAGCGTGGACGGTTCCTGAGCAGTTGCACTAACGAGTGTCCCCAAAACACATCGCGTGGATCGTTGGCGCGATCGTTGTGGCTGGTCTTGGCGGATGGATGATCGGTGCGTCCGGCCGGTCCGCTCAACTGCAGCTGACACGCGCGGCCGATCAACGGGCGGATATTACTGAAGCGCGCGCGCTGATTGTGGAAGGCCGTGTCGCGTTGTATCTGACCAACTTCGGCGACGCGAGCAAGAGATTTGAAGCCGCGATCGCGGTGCTGGGACGGGTGCAGTCGCAGTTGCGCGAGATGGCGCAGGCCGAACGGGCGGGTCGTCTCGAGATCGCCATCGCGCACACCCGTGAGGCGCAACGGCTTGCCGCCTCGTTTGATGCCGGCGCCCACGCGGCGGCAGAGGAAGCGTTGAAGGCGATTCATCCGTAGTCCTCGGGTGGGCGTAGACTGGACGTCATGAACAACGAAGATGTCCTGCAGAAGATACGGGACAAGGTGGATCATCCGGCCACCGTCAAGGAACTGTTACAGGTTCTCCGGATCCCCCGTGAATCGCGGGCCACGTTCAAACGCATCCTGAAGCGGCTCGTCGATGCCGGTCACCTGATCGAGATCCGCGGCGAGCGGTATGGGCTGCCCGACAAGATGAATCTCCTGGTGGGTCGCGTGTCCACCAATCCGCGCGGCTTCGGCTTTGTCGAAGCGGAGCGTCCGTCAGACGACGGTCCGACCAGTATTTTCATTCCCGGCGTGCACCTCAATCAGGCCATGCATGGCGACCGGGTGGTCGTGCGTGTCGAACGGACGCGTGACGGCGATCGCGCCGAGGGGCGCATCATCCGCATCCTGGAACGTGGCACCTCGGCCATCGTCGGCCGTTACGACCAGGACGACCGAGGTCGTGGATTTGTCGTGCCGTTTGACCGCCGCCTCGTGATGGACGTCGAGGTGCCCTCAGGCGAATCGATGGGCGCGGTGCCCGGCGAGATGGTGACGTTGACGATCACCACGTGGCCGACGCAGACGCGCCCCGCGCAGGGACGCGTGACCGAGGTGCTGGGGGATATCAACGCACCGGGGGTGGACACGGCGGTCATCATCCGCAAGTACAACATCGCCGACACCCATTCAGAAGACGCCGTCGCCGAGGCGATCAAGCTGGGCTCGGCCGTCAAACAGAAGGACATCGACGGGCGCACCGACTTCCGCAACTGGCCCACCGTGACCATCGACGGCGAACACGCACGCGACTTTGACGACGCGATTTCGCTCGACAAGCTCGCCAACGGCAACTACTGGCTGGCGGTGCATATCGCCGACGTCTCGCACTACGTGACCGAAGGCTCGGCCCTCGATTTCGACGCCTACGAGCGCAGCACCTCGGTCTATTTTCCCGAGCGCGCCGTGCACATGTTCCCGTCGGAACTGTCGACCGGGCTCTGCAGCCTCAAACCCAACGTGGATCGGCTGGTGCAGTCGTGTCTGATGGAGGTCGACCGCAAGTCGGGCCAGGTTGTGCGGTACGAGATGCACGACGGCGTGATTCACAGCCACGCGCGCATGACGTACACCGAGGTCAACCAGATCGTGACTGAGCGCGATCCGGTCCTGATCAAGAAGTACGAAGCACTCGTCCCGCTTTTCGATCGCATGAAGGATCTCTTCGAGATCCTCAATCAGCGTCGTCGTCGGCGCGGGTCGGTGGATTTTGATCTGAAGGAATCGGAAATTCATCTCGGTGACGATGGATTGATTGAGGCGATTGTGGCGGCTGAACGCAATGTGGCGCATCGGTTGATCGAGGAGTTCATGCTGCTGGCCAATGAGACCGTGGCCGAGCACCTTGAACGACAGGGCACCCCGACGCTGTATCGCGTGCACGAGGATCCCGATCCGATGAAGGTCGAGGAGTTCGAGAGTTTCATCGGCGCGCTGGGATACGCGCTGACCGCACCGGCCGATCGGCTTGAGCCGCGTCACTTTCAGCGCCTGGTGGAGAAGATCCGGGGCACGCCCGAGGAAAAACCCATCGCGATGCTGATGCTGCGCACGATGCAGAAGGCGCGGTATGAAGAGACGCCCATCGGGCACTTCGGGCTGGCCACACGGCACTATGCCCATTTCACGTCACCGATTCGCCGGTATCCGGACCTCGTGGTGCACCGGTCGCTGCGCGAATCGCGTCACGGGATGGACGAGGAACGTCAGGCGCAGCTGCAGGAGGACCTGCCCGACATGGGCCGCCACACCTCCGAGCGGGAGCGCCGCGCCAACGATGCAGAGCGCGAACTCGTGCAGTGGAAAAAAGTGCGTTTCATGGCCGACAAGGTCGGTGACGAGTTCACCGGGTTTGTCACAGGGGTGAGCGCCTTCGGCCTCCATATCGAGCTCGTCGAACATTTTGTGGAGGGCATGGTGCATGTCTCCACGATGGCCGACGACTACTATCGCTTTCTGGAAAAGGCCCACCTGCTCAAGGGCGAGAAACACGGTCGCGTGTACCGCCTTGGCGACAAGGTCTCCATCCAGGTGATCCGGGTGGATCTTGAACGACGGCTGATTGATTTGGGCTTGACCGACATTCTCGCCGCCGTCAGCCGGTCGGAGCGAAATCGCGGCCCGCGTCGAAGTCAGGTGCGACCCAAGCGGGAGGAGCACAAGCGCGGGGGAAAAAAGGCGAAGCGACCGGGACCACGTGAGCGGGCGTTCACCAAGGCCGCGCGGCGCAAGAAGCGGTGACACAGCGCGTGCAGACACTGGTGCTGGGAACCGCCGGGCATATCGACCACGGCAAAAGTGCGCTGGTGGAGGCGCTGACCGGAACACATCCTGATCGCCTCAAGGAAGAGAAGACCCGAGGCATCACCATCGAGCTGGGCTTTGCGCACGCGACGATCGGCGACGTGTCGGTGGCACTGGTGGATGTACCTGGGCACGAACGCTTCGTGCGCACGATGCTGGCCGGCGCCGGTGGACTGGACGCCGTGCTGCTGATCGTGGCGGCCAACGAATCGGTCATGCCGCAGACGCGCGAACACTTCGACATCTGTCGTCTGCTGGGCATCGAGCGCGGAATCGTCGTGTTGACCAAGAGCGATCTGGTGGATGCCGACACGCTGGCGCTGGTGGAACTCGACGTGCGCGCGCTGGTGGCCGACACACCATTTGCAGATGTTCCGGTCGTCGCTGTCTCGGCCCACACCGGTGCCGGCCTGCCGCAGTTGCGCGCGGCCATCGAGCGGCTCGCCGCCACGGGTGCGCCTCGCGCCCGGGCGGGTGTCGCGCGTGTGCCGATTGACCGCGTCTTTTCCGTCAAGGGCTTTGGCACCGTCGTGACCGGTACTCTCGCTTCCGGTGCACTCACGGTCGAAGACGCGCTCGTGGTGCTGCCGCCCGCGCTGGGCGCCCGCGTGCGCGGGGTGCAGGTGCACGGACAGTCGGTGGACGTCGTGACTGCGCCTCGACGAGTCGCCGTCAATCTCGGTGGCATCGAGATGCGGGATGTGCGGCGTGGGATGACCCTCGCGTCGCCCGGGTCGCTGCCGTCCACTCGCCGCGTGGATGTGCACCTCGAACTGCTGCCCGGCAGCCCCGACCTGCGACACGGCGCGCGCGTCCGTGTGCATCAGGGCACCGGCGCTGCGCCCGCGCGGGTGTTGCTCTCGGCCATCCGTGCGTCTGCCGCCGCACCGTGGGTGCCGGTCCCGCCCGGCCAGCAGGACGTGGTCGTGCCTGCGGGCGGTCAGGCCTTTGCTCGCCTGCGATTGGCCGCGCCGATGGTGGTGACCCGCGGGGACCGCCTCGTGATTCGTTTTCCAGCGCCGGCGCGTACGATCGGCGGCGGTGTGGTGCTCGATCCGGAACCGCCACGCGGAGGTGTGCGGCGCAGCGGGGCCGCCACCCGTTTTGTGCGCCTCAGTGACGCCTCGTTGCGTGAGGTCGTCGCCTTGTGGGCCGACGAAGCCGGACTCTCGGGCGTCACCTTGATTGATGTCGCCCGCCGCGCGGGTGTCGCGCCCGATGAGCTCGCACCGTTGCCCCCCGTGATCGTTAGTGATGTCGCCAGAGCGAAGGCTGCCGCCACCGTGTCGTCGTTGTTGGCGGCGTTTCACGCGGCGCATCCGGCTGAGTCCGGAATGCCGCGGGAGGAAGTCCGCAGCCGTGCGGCCCACGGGGCGTCACCGTCGACCTTCGAATCCGTTCTCGCTGCGGCACACGTAGAGAACACAGAGCGGCTGGCGCTCCCCACACATCGCCCGCAGGTGAGTGACCAAGAGACGCGCGCCAAAGAGAGCGTGTTGCGCGTGTTGCTGGCGGCGGGACTGCAGCCGCCTGATATGAACGGGCTGATCGCCTCGGCGGGAGTCGCGGCGCCCGTGCTGACGCGGGTGCTGCATGCGCTCGGGCGCGACAAACGCGCGGTGAAACTCAGCGACATCTGGTTTCACGCAGACGCGCTGACGATGATGAAGGCGAAGGTTCAGAAGATGGGAGCGGGCGCCACGTTCGATGTAGCGGCGGCTAAAGCACAATTTGGAGTGAGCCGGAAGTTTGCGATCCCTCTGCTCGAGTTTCTCGATCGGGAACGGGTCACCCGGCGTGTGGGTGACCGACGGCTAGTTCTCTGACCCGGACGTCAAAGCCTACGAATCGATCTTCTTCGTGTCGTTGAGTCCGTCTTTGTTCGCGTCCTTGAAGTTGCGGATGCCTTTTCCGATGCCCTTGCCAAGTTCGGGCAAACGGCTCGCACCAAAGACCAGGATGACGATGAAGAGCACGATCAGCAGCTCGGGCAGTCCGAGGCTCGGCAGGAACGCAAAGAAAGTAGCCATACGGCCGATTCTACACCCCCCCGGCAGGTGAGGAAGGCACTGGTCTTGCAGAGGTAACGATTGCCATGTCGGATGCGTATACTGGAATGGACACTACAGAACCTCTTATGAGCCAGCTCCCAGACCCCCACGGGCCCTCGGCCAATTCGTCTGCCGCCTCGGCAGGAGGACGTGGAGTGGTGTCGCATGGCTGGTTGGCGACCAATTCCGAGTTTGCGCACGCCGATGACCGCAAGATGGGACGCGCCATGTCTGCATCCCTCGGGTTGCATGGCGGCGCGGTGCTGCTGATTGCGTTGATGCTCGCCTGGCGTCCGGCACCGCCGCCGCCAACAGTCACACCAATTGAAAACTACGAACTGACGTTTGTGCAGGTGGAAGGCCCGGGTGGTGGTGGTGGAGGCGGTGGCAACAGTTCGCCCGAGCCGCCGGCCAAACTGGAGATGAAGGCGGAGATTCCCAAGCCCAAACAGATCGACATTCCCAAGGTGGACGTGCCTCCGCCCCCCCCCGCTCCGCTGCAGGCGCCCGTACAAACGTCGGCGGCACTGATTGTTCCGACCTCTGGGGTGATCACCGGCTTGTCGGCCGCACCATCACTCGGTACCGGCACCGGCGGCGGAGGAGGAACCGGGCGCGGCACAGGCACGGGCACAGGCACCGGCTCGGGCATTGGTGAAGGCACGGGCGGCGGCTTTGGCGGGGGGGCGTTCCGACCGGGCAACGGCGCGGAAAACCCGGTGATCATCCGCCGTGTGGACCCGAAATACACGCCAGAAGCGATGCGCGCCAAGATTCAGGGCATCGTCGAACTTGAAGCCGTGATCGGCGTCAACGGGACGATTACCGACCTGCGCATCCATAAATCGCTCGATCGCGGGTTCGGGCTCGATGAGGAAGCCATGAAGGTGGCCCGCGAATGGCTCTTCCGGCCGGCCCGGCACCAGGGCAAAGCCGTGCCGATGGTCGTCATCATCCAGATGGAATTCCGCCTGCACTGATCCCCCAGACCTGTTACCCTTCGCCGATGGACGACCGAGATCGGCTCCTCCGTGCCCTGAGTGGCATCGCTCACGACCTCAACAATGCGCTCTCGCCGATTCTCATGTCGGTGCCGTGGCTCAAGGAGGGGGAGCACGACCCGGAGCGCCTCGAGACCCTGCGCGAGGTGGAACGCTCAGCCCAGCGTGGCGCTGAACTCGTGCGCCGGATGCTTCAGGCCTTTACCAGCTCCGAACTTGCGGCATCGGGCGTCGTGGGAGCACCCACTCCCCCCGCTCCCATAGACCTCGGTGCCGTGCCCGCCGCGTCCAACGCGATGGTGCTTGTCGTCGACGATGAAGAGGGGATTCGGCAGATGGCGCGCCGTACCCTGGAACGACACGGCTACCGCGTCACCCTCGCAGCCAACGGCGCCGAAGCGGTCGACATCTATGCCCACGATCCCGGCGAAATTGGCGTGGTGGTCACAGACATGTCGATGCCGGTGATGGATGGCGCCACCGCGATTGCCCGACTGAGAGCGATCGATCCCGATGTCCGCATCGTCGCGTCCAGTGGCCTGTCATCGGGCGGCATTTCCAGGGCCGCCGGGGCCGGGGCGGTGTTGTTCATTCCCAAGCCGTACACGGCGGAAGTTTTATTGCGGGCGGTCGGCGCGGCGATGGGGCAGCGTGGTTCGAAGCCCGCTATCCTTGGTGGATGAACAGACGGCAGTTTTTTGGAGGCGCGGCCACTGGAGTGGCGCTGGCCGTCGGCGGTCAGGCCACGTGGACGAGACTCAATCCCCCCGCTCCTCCGCCACCCCCGCCGCCTCCACCCCCGTGCCCGCCCGCCATTCCTGAGCACGGACGCCTGAGCTTCTCCCAGCAAGGCGAGGACATCGTGCTGTATCACGCGGCGAAGGAACTGCTGAAGCTGGAACGCCCGACCTACATGGACGTCGGGGCGGCGTACCCGGTGAAGGGCAACAACACCTACCTGTTGTACACACAAGGTGGACGTGGCGTGCTTGTCGAACCCAACCCCGCGTTGACCGCGCAGCTGCGGGCGGTCAGGCCCGAAGATATCGTCGTGCAGGCGGGCATCGGTGTGACGGCGCAGGCCGAGGCCGATTACTACGAAATCAAGGGCAACGCGATGCTCAACACCTTCTCGCCGGACACCGTGGCCGAGCTGCAGAAGGGGCTGACTGAGAGTGTCGTCGAACGCGTCGTCAAGATGCCCCTGCTCAATATCAATGCGGTGATTGCAGAGCACCTGGGCGCTGCGCCAGACATTCTGTCGACCGACGTCGAAGGGATGGACTTCGCCATTCTTCGAACGCTGGACTTCGCGAAGTTTCGGCCCGCCGTGATTTGCGCAGAGACGTTGGTGACGCTGCAGACCGGTCGCACCTCGCCGATTACGGCGTACCTGACGGCGAGGGGCTACACGCCGCGCGGGGGGTCGCTGTACAACACCATTTACGTCGATCGGCGGCGGATCGACAGCTGAGCATCTTCGGATACCATGAGCGTGGCAATCCTCTGGGAGACGACATGAAGCGGGTCGGTTTTGGTCTGGTGGCAGCGCTCTTTCTGACGGCTCTGACGCTGCGAGCGGGCGGGGTGGTGGTCACTCCGGCGGCGACACTCACCGCCGCGCCGACGTCGCCTGCGGCGCCGATGTCGTACGCCACGCAGGACAAGGTCATCGAGCAGTACTGCGGCAGTTGCCATAATAACGACGACCTCAAGGGCGAACTGTCCTTCGACAATTTCAAGGCCGCCAATGCCGGCGATCACGCGGAGATCGCCGAAAAGGTCGTGCGCAAGTTGCGCACGGGCATGATGCCGCCCGCCGGATTCGATCAGCCCGACGAGGCCACACGCCTGGCGCTGGTCACCGCGCTCGAGTCCACACTCGACAAGGCCGCTCCAATCCCGCCGCCAGGACGCCGATCGTTTCAGCGGCTCAACCGCGCGGAATACGCGGCCGCGATTCAGACGATCTTCGGCGTCGGCGTGGATGTGGACGCGTTTCTGCCGGCCGACACCATCAGCGCGAGCTTCGACAACATTGCCGACGTGCAGATGCCGTCGGCCACGGTGATGCAGGGCTACCTGCGCGCGGCTGCGCACGTCAGCCGGGTGGTGATGGGGGATCCGACGGCCGATCCCGGCTCCACCATTTACGACGTGCCGCGCACGCGGTCACAGAAGGATCGCGTGGACGGCGCGCCGTTCGGCACACGCGGCGGCACGGCCGTGGTGCACAACTTTCCGGCGGACGGTGAGTACAAGTTCCAGATGCTGCTGCACGGCGCGCCGGAAGGCGAGTTGTTCGGACGGACCATCGGATCCATCCAGCTGGAAGTCTCGATAGACGGGGCGCGTGTCGCGCTGGTGAACGTCGATCGCTGGATCTCCGAGTCGTCGCCCACCGGTCTGTCGGTCATGACCGAACCAATCGTCGTCAAGGCTGGTGCCCGCCGCGTGGCCGCCGCGTTCATCCGCGAGTTCGAAGGCGTCGAGGACGACTACATCAAGCCGGTTGAGCACACACTTGCCGACACGCAGATTGGTCTGGGGTACGGGGTGACGACGCTGCCGCACCTGCGCAACTTTGCCATCACGGGGCCGTTCAACGCGCGTGGTGTCTCCGACAACCCGACGCGCAGTGCGACGGTCACGTGTCGACCGGCGGCACCGGTCGAGGAACTTCCCTGCGCGCGCCGCATTCTTGAGCGCGTGGCAACATCGGCCTACCGGCGACCGGCGACGGCGGCGGATCTCAATGCGCTGATGCCGTTCTACCTGGAGGGGGCCCGCAACGGCGGATTTGATGCCGGCCTGCGGACGGGCCTGCAGGCGCTGTTGTCGAGCCTGCACTTTCTTTTCCGCCTGGAGGAGGCCCCGGCATCAGTGGCCCGCGGCGGTGTGTATCGCATCAACGATGTCGACCTGGCATCGCGCCTGTCGTTTTTTCTCTGGGGAACGATCCCCGATCAGGCGCTCATCGATCTCGCCAGCCAGGGGAAGCTCTCTGCGCCCGATGTCTTTGACCGTCAGGTGCGCCGCATGCTCGCCGATCCCCGGTCGGAAGCGCTCGCGACGAGATTCGCGTCGCAGTGGATGCGACTGCAGGATCTGCACAAGGTTGAACCAGACGCGCTCGACTACCCCTACTACGACGAGACACTCGCCGACGCCATGATGCGCGAAACCGAGGTGTTTTTTGATCACCTCGTGCGTGCGGATCGCCCGGTCACCGACCTGCTCACCGCCGACTACACCTTCGTCAACGAGCGGCTTGCGCGTCACTACGGCATTCCGGGCGTCAGCGGCCCTGCGTTCCGTCGCGTGCTGTACCCCGACACAAGCCGGCGCGGCCTTCTTGGTCATGGGAGCATTCTGACGCTCACGTCGCACGGCAACCGCACGTCGCCGGTGCTCCGCGGCAA
>JBKJTD010000059.1:0-7589 GCA_046590915.1 Vicinamibacterales bacterium | reverse complement strand
GTCGATGGCAGCACGATGTCGGCGTATTTGGCCGTATCAGTCAAGAAGTGTTCAGCGACCACGAGGAACAAGTCTTCGCGTGCGAGGCCGTTTCGCACGCGGCGGGCGTCTGGCTGGGAGACGGCCGGGTTGGCACCCCAGATCATCAGGCCGTGAATCGGCGGTGCCAGGGAGAGATTCGTCAGGTGCTCGCCGAGGCGCGCCATGTCGAGCAGCCGCGGAACGGGACCGAGCGCCGGCAGATCGGCTGCGGCCTCGTTCATCGTGGGGCTCGTCTCGACGAATAAACCGCCGCCAGGATGTTGCCAATGGCCGCCGAGCACCGCCAGCGCTGACAGGCTGCGGACGAACTGCTCGCCCACCACGGTCTGCTGCGGCGCGATGCCGCTGCGAATCGCCGCCGGGCGAGCCTGACCGAATTCACGAGCGAACGCCACGATATCCTGCTCGGGAATGCCACAGACGCTCGCCGCTCTTCCCGGAGACCACTGCGATACCTCACGGCAGTACTCTTCCAAATCCACTGCTGCCTGAGAGGCGAAGCCGAGGTCGGCGAGGTTTTCGTTCAAGAGTACATGGCCCACAGCGAGCGCGAGCACGTGATCGGTTCCGGGCCTTATCGCGAGATGCACGTCACATCGGGCGGTCGTGATCGTGCGCCTCGGATCGATAGCGATCAGCCGCGCACCGTGGCGGCGGCGTGCTTCCAGCATGAATCGAAAGGTGTGGTGGGCCGTCGTGAGGAGGTTGCAGCCCCAGAGGATGATGAGGTGCGAGTGCGCGAAGTCTTCGGGGTCGAATCCTCGCGGCGCACCCTCCGCCCCGAGGACGTTGCCGGACTGACCGCAGACGCTCCCGGCCTGACGAGACGCGCCGAGCGCGTGAAATATCCGTCGTAATGCCCGCCGCTGGACGACCCCCATTGAGCCGAGGTAGTCGAGTGAGAACAGGGCCGCGGGCCCGTGCTCGCGGATAATTTTCTGGAAACGGGTGGCGATGATATCGAGCGCCGCTTCCCAATCGATCGGCTCGAAGCGCCCCTCCTCTTTCGACCCCACCCGCCGCAGAGGACGGAGCAGGCGATCGGCCGCGTAGGTCCGCTTGTGATAATCGTTCACCTTCGCGCACAGCGTGCCGCGCGTAATCGGGTGATCGGACGCACCCTCCATGCGTTCCACCACGCCGTCGGTGACATGGGCAAACCAGGAGCAGCTGTCCTGGCAATCAAGCGGACAACAGCCGCGGACACGCGAGGAAGTCATCGGAGCCTCCAGGGGGCAGCGCCAGTATATTGCGAGCCAGCATGTGAGTGCCGCACATAACGGTCCTTGTCCGACGCTGGGGCAGATCACGTGGGGCGGATTTCGTATCCACGGCACCACGCCGCAGTGTCGTCGAGGGCGACGCCTACCGCAAAGCACGCCGAGGCAGCCGTTGCCGAGGCAGCCGTTCCGCGCATGGGACGACAGACCTCCGGCCCCCTGCCAGCGTGCGGGTCATAGCCGGTGGTCGTCTGATTGGGAGGGGCGCCTCGTCACTCAACACCAGACCACTCCGGTACGGCGTCGGCCTCCCAGGGTAATGGCGGTGCGCGCCCGGCGCGCGGCAGGGGCACCGCGTCGGTAGCCCCAAGTGCCGCAGGATGCGGCCGACCACGGCCGCGTCACGAATGAGCGCCACCAGCGTCATCCGCCCCGCGCAGCGCGGGCACGCAATTACGTCGAAACCGAAGCTGCGTTCCATCAGCTCCGCCCATGCATGATTGGGACGGCGGCTGTTCACGGCTGACATTGCGCGCGACATATGGCCCGGCGAGGTGGTTCGATGGCTCTCCCTCGTCACCTTCGACGTGATCGCGGCGGCGGAAAATAAAAGCACCGGCCGGCGCGGTGCTCAGGATTCCGGGTCTCCGGCCAACCGTACTTGCGATCGTTTTGAGCGGCGCTCGAAGTAGAGTTCCACGCGCGGCAGCGTCGTCAGCACCATCAGCGTGAGCAGGGCGACGAACGTCGCAAGCACGTATTGCCCCATGCCGGCGGCCATGCCGATGGCCGCGTTGATCCAGATCGTGGCAGCGGTCGTCATGCCGCGGACGTTGTCACCGCTTCGCAGGATCGCGCCGCCGCCGAGGAAGCCGACGCCGGACACAATCTGCGCGCCGATGATTCCGGCCGGCCCTCCGCCGCCGCCCATGACAATCGACAGGATTGTGAAGAGGGCGGCCCCGAGCGCGATCAGGATGTTTGTGCGCAGGCCCGCGGGCTTCTCGCGATACTCGCGTTCGAGTCCAACCGCCGCACCCAGCGCTGCGGCCAACAGCAACCGCCATATGAAGTCGATAGGAAAGGTCATGCTCGCATCCTACCCCGCAAGTGAGCCGGTCATTTTCTTCTACGTCGGAAAACTCGCGTGTATGGTCGTGCAGCTCCGCACGCTTCCGGAACAGCGGCCCTGAGAACCGATGCCGCGTGCCATGATGCGGGAGACGATGAGAATTCTCCTCTACAGCGGCAAGGGCGGCGGCGACCGGCGTGCAGCTGCCCTGTCCGTGCGGGCGCGTGTCGGTCTGTCCTGCGATATGGTCGTCCAGCATCGCGCGCAGGCACCTGCGGCGGCTGAGCCACGTCTGCGCGCCCGGTCTGATATCAATATCCTGCAGCGATATCATCACAGCGATGGCCCTTAAGTCCACGTCCGCAGGCGTCTCCCGGGTGCTGCTGCGCCGCCGACCGACCTCCACCGTCCCGTCGCCAGCGGTGACGCGGCACTTTCGCGCGGCGCATCCGGAAGTCCTCAGGGGCCCGCGCGCGATACTGGACGAACAGATCGCGGCCCAGACCGACACGCGCCCGCACGGTCAGGGCACGAAGATCCAAGTCGACTAGGCGAGAGTCTGCAGCCAACCGGCTGAGGCCCCAGCACTCCTGGCGGCCATCATCGGCACTCCGGCGACCTGGAGCAGTCGCGTAAGCTGCCTCTCGAACAGCTCGGACTCCCCCGGCGGGGATGTGAGGGTCACGTGGCCCAGCTTGCGCCCCGGCCGCGCGGCCTTGCCGTAGAAATGATGGCTGGTCCCGGCAATGGTCGTGATCGCTGACGCCGGAGGCAGGTGGCCGATGAGATTGACCATCGCAGCCTGCTGGTTTGGTGTGGTCGCACCAAGTGGCAGATTACCAATGGCTCGCAGATGGTTCTCGAATTGCGAGGTCGGTGCCGCCTCAATGGTCCAATGCCCGCTGTTGTGCACCCGCGGGGCCATCTCATTGGCCAACAGCCGGTCGCCGACCTGGAACAACTCCAGCGCGAGCACGCCGACGTAGTCGAGATCGCACAGTAGTCCGTGGATCATCGACTCGGCCTGCTCTTGCATCACATCGCCAGCCCGACTCAACGAGAGACGCAGAATGCCCTGCCGGTGGTGGTTTTCACTCAACGGATACACGACGGTCGCTCCCGTCCGCGCCCGCGCAGCGATGATGGAGAGTTCGCGATCAAACGGCACCCAGGCCTCGAGGATTGACGGCATCCGGCCGACCGTGTCCCACGCAGCGCTCAGCTCCGTCGCGTGGCGCACCAGCGCCTGCCCTTTGCCGTCGTACCCCTGGACTCGCCCCTTGAGGACCGCCGGAAAACCAATCTGTGCCGACGCCTCGATCAAGTCGTCCATACTGTCCACCGCGCGGAACTCGGCAGTGGACAGACCCAAGGCTCGGAAGCGGCACTTCTCCACCAGGCGGTCCTGTGACGCCGCCAGGACCAACGAAGACGGATGCACCGGCCGCAGCCGCTCGATCGATTCCACCGCCGACACCGGCACGTTTTCGGACTCGTACGTGACCACATCTGCCCAGTCCGTCAAGCGTCGCTGGCCGTCCGCGTCGTCGTAAGGGACACACACGTGTTCGCCGAATGCCATCGCGCAGGCGTGCGGCTCTGGACTGAGGAACTTGCATTCCACGCCCAATGACTGCCCCCCTTGCGCCAGCATGCGCGCCAGCTGGCCCCCGCCAAGCACGCCCACTTTCATGTGCGAGCATCCCGCGGGTCGCCGATCGCCAGCACGGTGTCGCTCTGTTGCTGCCTGTAGGCCCGCAGCGCGGCTTTGATCGGCGGATACTTGTTGGCCAGAATGCTGGCGGCCAGCAGCGCCGCGTTCGCCGCCCCGGCCGGGCCGATCGCCAATGTGCCCACCGGTACTCCCGTCGGCATCTGCGCGATGGACAACAGTGAATCCATGCCGTTCAAGGCCGACGATCGCACCGGCACTCCGAGTACTGGCAGGACCGTCTTGGCAGCGGTCATCCCTGGCAGGTGAGCCGCGCCGCCGGCGCCGGCGATGATCACCTCCAAGCCTCGCGCCTCCGCCTGCTCGGCATACCGGAACAGTTTGTCCGGTGTGCGGTGCGCGGATACGACCTCGACTTCATGGGGTACTTCCAACCGCTCGAGGATCGCAACCGCATGGCGCATGGTGTCCCAATCCGAGGTCGAGCCCATGATGACGCCGACCAACGGCGGCAGCGTCGCCATCAGAACTTCTCCGATCGCATCACGGCCACGTCGGACACAAACAGAATCATGGCGTAGTCCTCGTAGTAGCGAGTCTGCAGGTGCGCGGCGACGAGGTCAGCGGTCGAGGCGTCACAGACAATCTCGACGCGGATGTTGCTGCTCTCGCTCCAGGCAGCGGTGCGCACCCCGCGGCTGCCTCGTCCGCGAGCGTCGGTAATGGTGTACCCGTGAGCGCCCAGGCGTTCGAGCTCCCTGACCAGGACATTTTCCAAGGCAGCTTCGGTGATGACCGTGAGCAGTTTGCGGATCGCGCTCGTCATGAACCTAACCTCCAAACACGGCGAATGCGGCCGTGGCCATGGCGTGATACAGGGGAATGCCGACGATCACGTTGAACGGAAACGTGACGCCCAACGCCGCCGCCAGCGAGAGCGTCGGGTTGGCCTGCGGCACCGAGATGCGCATCGCGGCAGGCACGGCAATGTATGAAGCACTCGCGGCCAGGATTGCCAGCATCGTCGTGCCGCCCAGGGACAGCCCGAGCCCGTAACCCAACATGAGGCCCACCACCGACGAAAAGAGCGGCATGCCGATGCCAAACAGCACCAGAAACATCCCGTGTTGCCGCAAACTGCCGAACTGCGCCGCCGTGATGAGACCCATCTCGAGCAGGAACAGCGCCAGGATGCCCTTGAAGAGATCGAAGAACAGCGGCGCCATCGGCATCAACCCTTCCGCGCCCGCAGCCCACCCGATCAGCAACCCTCCGACCAGCAAGACGATGCCCTTGCCCAGAAATACTTCGTGCGCCAGGGCACCGACCGGCAGGTCGCGGGAGAACCCGCGGGCCAGGAGAATCCCCACAAGGATGGCCGGGATTTCCAGCACGACCAGCAGAAACGGCATGTGCGCCTCGAAGGGAATTTGCCGGCTCGCAAAATAGGCGGTCGCGACGGCGTATGTGGCGACGCTCACCGAGCCATAGTGGGCGGCGATCGAGGCGGCATCGGCCCGTCGAAGACGGCCGACCAATCGCAACACTGGAAAGGCGAGCAGAGGCAGGAGCGCGCCCATCATCAGCACCGCAAGCGCGTGCAGCGCGACGTCGCCAACGGGCTGCTTGCCGAGTTCGATGCCACCCTTGAGGCCGATCGAGAGCAGCAGCAGCATGCTCACCAACTCATAGACGGCAGCCGGCAATCGCAACTCGGAGCGCAGCAGCCCGGCGGCCAGTCCGAGCAGGAAAAACAGCAGGACGGGATCAACAGCGGTCACGCAGACGTCCCCCCACCGGCACGATCAGCCGGCCGCTGCCGTCCTGGAGGATCGGCGCCAACACGACTGTGGGATACCGGGCCCGCAGTTGTTGCAGTTCCGCTTTGACGCCACTCTCGGGCGCGTCGAAGGAAAACACGGGGACAAAACGTGCCGGGCAGGTGGCGCTCGACTCGTCATGGCCCGAACACTCCAGCAGCGCCTCCACGAGGTCCACGCGCGAGACCGACGCGGCCGTCGCGTCGAGCCAACACACCATCCAGATCCCGTTGATACCGGCCGCCTCGGCCACGCGTACGACCCGTTGTCGGCCCTCCCCGTCGGGGAGGACCATCGCGCCGGGCAGGTTCGCCACGCCGTCTTCGTCGATCCAGATGCCCTGAAGCGTGTCACCGCCACCCGTGGCTGACGCACGTCGAAGGTGCGACAGATACGCGGTCAGGCCCGCGCGCTCCCGCTCAAGGTCCGCTGGGTGCCGAATCAACAAGAAAGCGCTTCGCGAGGGGGTCCACATGATCTGCCTGAAGAGTGTGGCGGCTTTGGTGAATCAATAAAAGTCGAATATTGTTCATCTATACTTCGTAATAAGTTGTCATTCCCATATGAATCCGAAACACTTGCGATATTTCTGGGCGACCGCGCATGCGGGCAGTGTGGTGGCGGCAGCGAATCAACTGCACGTGACGCCCCAAACCGTCAGCGCGCAGATCAAGCTGCTTGAGGGCGACGTCGGCACCGCGCTGTTTACAGCCGCGGGACGCGGTCTCAGCCTCACCGATGCCGGTCGCGTGGCGCTGTCGTACGCGGACGAGATTTTTGCCCTGGCCCAGGAGATGGTCTCGTCGCTGCGGTCAGACGTGGCGCCACAACAAGCCATGGCCACGTTTCGCGTCGGTGTCTCCGACGCCATCCCGAAGTCACTCACCCATCGCCTGCTGGCGTCGTTGAAGAGCGCGGACAAGCCCATCCGTTTGGTCTGCCGCGAAGGCACGATTGACTGGTTGCTCGGCGAGTTGGCCCTGCACCGGCTGGAGATGGTGCTGGCGGATCGGCCGATGCCGGCCGGCTTGGCGGTGCGCGGTCACAGCCGCAAGCTCGGCGAGAGCGCGGTCGCGTTTTTTGCCGCCCCTGCGGTGGCGCGGCGTCGGACGGCGTTTCCCGCATGCCTGAATGGTGCGCCCCTCCTCCTGCCAGGGCCGAACACTGCAGTGCGCGGCGAAATTGATCGCTGGCTCGGTGATTCGCGCCTGTCGCCGCGCATCGTCGGCGAATTTGATGACAGCGCTCTGATGAAAGTCTTCGGCGAAGCGAGCGAGGGTTATTTTCCTTCGCCGGCGATCATCTCCGGCGAAGTGTGCGCGCGGTACGGCGTCCGCGAGGTCGGGCGGATCGCCACGGTGCGGGAGGCCTTCTGGCTCATCAGCACGGAACGGCGCATCCAGCACCCGGAAGTACGCGCCGTGCTCGAGGCCGCCCGCAGCGCCGTGTTTGTGACGGAGGGATGAAGATCATGTTGTCGCTCACCTCACATGCAGACGATGTGGCGACCGCCGTGCGCTTGCTGCACGCGGGCGAACTGGTCGCGCTGCCGACCGAGACCGTGTATGGACTGGCCGCCGATGCGACCAACCCGGCCGCGATCCGAGCGATTTTTCGCGCCAAGGGACGCCCCGCCGACCACCCATTGATCGTGCACCTCGCCAGCGCCGACGCGCTGCCGGACTGGGCGGCCGAGGTGTCCGACGCCGCCTGGCGCCTGGCGAGGTGCACGATCAATGGGTGGTCGGCGGGGCGTCCCTTGG
>JBKJTD010000058.1:0-3010 GCA_046590915.1 Vicinamibacterales bacterium | reverse complement strand
ATCGCTTCATGATCAAGTGGAGTCAGCGTCCTGGGCGATGCGGGTGTGGCGGGCAGTGCCCGCCCTACAACAGCGGGTTCCATCCTGCTGGAAGGCGTTTCATTTTCGTAGGGCGGGCACTGCCCGCCGAATTGGTCCGAAATGCCGCGAACGGCGGACAGCACCGGCCCAGCAGCGCCAAATCGCGGTTAGAGCGGAGGCAAGGGCATGACACAGTCGATTTCCGCTGAAGCAGCACCTCGGCCCGTGGGTCACTATCCGCACGCGCGGCGCGTGGGGGAGCTTCTGTTTCTTTCGGGAATCGGGCCCCGAGATGCGCGCAACGATTCGATCCCGGGCACCGAGTACGCGCAGGACGGCTCGGTCGCCGCGTACGACATCGTCGCGCAATGCCATTCCGTTTTCGCGAATGTGCGCGCCGTGCTGGAAGCCAGCGGCGCAAGTCTGGGCAATCTCGTTGATGTCACCGTGTATCTCACCGACATGGCGCGCGATTTCAAGGCCTATAACGCGGTGTGGGCCGAGTATTTTCCAGAAGCGTCGCGCGCGCCGTGCCGCACCACGGTGGGCATCACCGCGCTGCCCACGTTGATCGCAATTGAGCTGAAGTGCATCGCGCGCGTGACGGGAGACGCCTGACATGCTGCCTGCGCCGTTCAATCTCCAGCGGTGGATCGACGAACACCGGCATTTGCTCAAACCACCTGTTGGCAATAAATGCGTATACGACGGCGACTTCATCGTGATGGTGGTGGGCGGCCCGAACTCGCGCACCGACTACCACTTCGACGAAGGCCCGGAGTGGTTCTATCAACTCGAAGGCGAGATGTTGCTGCGCATCCAGGAAGGCGGTTTGGTACGCGATATCCCCATCCGTGCCGGCGATACATTCCTGCTGCCGCCGCGAGTGCCGCATTCGCCGCAACGCATGGAAAACTCCATCGGCCTGGTCATCGAGCGCAAGCGCCTCGCGCACGAAAAAGATGGATTGATGTGGTTCTGCGAACGCTGCAACGCCAAGCTCTACGAAGAATTCTTCCACCTCGAAAACATCGAACTCGACTTCCCGCCCGTCTTCGAGCGTTTCTATCGCTCGACCGAACACCGAACCTGCAACGCCTGCACGCACGTGAATCCGACGCCGTCCCGCTACACGATGCCGGACACTTGACCATCGCGAACCCGGCTTTGTCCTTCTTTGCATCGTTTCAGGTATTACACTTGTGTGGTGAGTAATACCTGGAGACGAGCATGAGCACCGCGGTCACGGTCAAAGGTCAGGTGACGATTCCCAAACGGGTTCGGGATTCGCTCGCTTTGACGCCGGGGACGAGGGTCGAGTTCGCAGTCAACGATGCCGGTGACGTGGTTCTGAGGAGAGCGCGCGGACGACGCCCGACGCGCCAGTCGACGCGCGACCGTTTCGATGCTGCAACCGGAACGGCGCAGATCAAGTGGCGCACCGACGATCTCATGGCGCTGCTGCGCGACTGACCGGCGGATCGCGCGATGCTGCTGGTCGATACCAATGTACTGGTCGACGTCTTCGAACGCGACGCCGACTGGTATCCCTGGTCCGTGGGTCAGCTCCGCGCTCAGTCCCAGGTAGAGGCGTTGGCGATCAATCCGATCGTGTATGCCGAACTGTCCTTGACGTTCCATTCTCCGGGTGACCTCGACAAGCAGCTCGAGACGATGGATGTGCGGATGCTGGAACTGCCCCGCCCAGCACTTTTTCTGGCGGGAAAAGCCTTCGTCCGATACCGGCGTGAGGGTGGTCCGCGCCAGAATGTACTAGCGGACTTTTTCATCGGAGCGCATGCGGCCGTGCTGGGCTGCGCTCTGCTGACTCGGGATGCACGGCGCTACCGTTCCTACTTTCCCACCGTCCAGCTCATAACGCCCGACTGAGGCTTTCCTGTTTCCATGACCAGCTCGACTGCGGCTGCGGCGTTGCTCGCCAACCTCAAGGATCTCGATGCGCCGCAATTGCGGCGCCGCGCCAGCTTCGGTGAATGGCGGCATCGCAACCCGGACCGCAAGAAATATTCGGTGCGTCTGGTGAGAAGCGATCAGGCCGATTGATGCTCCAGGACATCGTGCGACAAATCGCTGCCAGAGGAAGCTCGGCTTTGAGACAACGTTGGCCGGAAAAGGCTACGGGAAACTGATCCCTGAGTGGCGCATTCTTGGTTTCTATGTGCACTTGATCTACTTGCGTTTACCATCGGTCCAGGCCCCACTGCCGGTGCTGATGACTCATGGAGGCAAAACGTGACCGACCGGGTTGTGCGATTCGAGTTTCCATTGCGTGATGTCGAAGCGGCGCGCCTGCGTTCTGCGGCGTACGCCAGGGAGTTGGCGCGGCGAACTCGCACTCCTCTGGTGATCGTGCGCGACGGGAAAATTCTGGAGTTGATTCCGGGCGAAACTCCGGACGCCGATGTAGTGCTGACTTCGACGAAACTGGAAGTTGATCCGCAGTTCCGCGACGCATCCAGCTGACATTCACGCGATTTCACCATGCTCAAGATCGATATCCACGCCCACTACTTGCCGCGCGACTGGCCGGATCTGGCGCAGCGCTATGGCGACGCGCGCTTTCCGGTGATCCATCACACCGACGATGGGCGGCATCGCGTGTACAAGGACGGCAAGTTTTTTCGCGAGCTGTTCGACAACACGTGGGACGCGGATCTGCGCATCGCCGAGTACGAGCGCTTCGGCGTGCAGGTGCAGGTCATCAGCACGGTACCGGTGATGTTTTCCTACTGGGCCAAGCCGCACCACGCGCTCGAGCTGCATCGTGCGTTGAACGATCACATGGCCGAGACCTGCCGCCAGCATCCGCGCCACATCGCCGGGATCGGCACCGTGCCGCTACAGGCACCGCGGCTTGCGATCGAAGAGCTGGAACGCTGCGTCGAGCAGCTTGGTTTGCAAGGCGTTCAGATCGGCAGCCATGTCGGTGCGTGGAATCTCGACGCCCCGGAGTTGTTCGATTTTTTCG
>JBKJTD010000430.1:0-6374 GCA_046590915.1 Vicinamibacterales bacterium | reverse complement strand
CCCCACCGGGATGACAAGGTCATCACGGCGTGGAACGGGCTGATGATCGCGGCGTGCGCGCGCGCGGGCCGGGTGCTGGCGGCAAGTTCGCGACGCCAGGAATGGATCGATGCCGCCGTGCGAGCGGCGGTCAGCGTGCGACGCACGTTGTGGCGCGGGGACGAAGGCCGGCTGTTGCGGCGGTATCGCGACGGAGACGCCGCGATTGACGCGTTCTGCGAAGATTACGCGTGTCTGGTCTGGGGACTGCTCGAACTGTTTCAGGCCACGGCGGACGTCCAGTGGCTGGAGTGGGCGATCACTCTCCAGCAGCGCCAGACAGACCTGTTCTGGGACGAGAGTGACGGTGGCTGGTTCAGCACGACCGGGCTGGACGAAACGGTACTGCTCCGGCTGAAAGAAGACTACGACGGCGCCGAACCCGCCGCCGCGTCTGTGACGGTGCGGAATCTGATGCAGCTCGCACATCTGACGGGCGAGAGCGCCTACGCGAATCGCGCACAGCGGACGCTTGAGCGCTTTGGGCCGATGCTCGGCCGTGTGGCGCGGGTGATGCCGCTGATGTTGTCGACGGTCGCCTTGTGGCACGGCCGCCACTCTCAGATTGTGATTGTGGGCCCCGCAGGTCCGGAGCGTGCTGCGCTTGAGGCGGAGGCGGCCGGCGTGTATCTGCCGTTCTGTGTGCAACTGACTATTGAACCTGGTGCGGTCCAGCAGGCGTTGTCGTCGCGACTGCCGTGGTTGGCCGCGATGTCGCCGGTCGAGGGTCGGCCTGCGGCGTACGTCTGTCAGGACTTCACGTGCCAGGCGCCCGTCACCGATCCAGCCGCCCTGAGAGCGCTGATCGCTGAGGCTGCCGCACCTCGGCTGGTGCTCTGAAATGACCGCGCTGCACACACTCTCGGTGATTGAGCATGACGAAGGCGCCAGGGTCGCGTTGACGTTTGGACACCCCAAGGGAAACATTCTCACCGCCGCGATGGTGTCTGAGTGGCGGGTGCTGCTCGCGTCGTTGTCGGCGCCGGACCGGGCACGTCACATCAAGTTGCTGACCATTGAAGGCGTCGGCGCTGATTTTTGTTTTGGTGCCAACGTCATCGAACACGCGCCCGATGTGATCGCGACCGTGCTGCCGGACATGAACGCGTTGATGCTCGATCTGCTGACGCTGCCGATGCCGACGATGGCGGTGGTGCGCGGCCGGTGCCTGGGTGGAGGATTCGAAGTGGCCCTGGCCTGCGACTTTATCGTGGCGGAGCAGTCGGCCACGTTTGGTTTACCGGAGATCGCGCTGGGCGCCTTTGCGCCGATTGCGAGTGTGTTGTTGCCGCAGCGGGTGAGTGGCGCGCGCGCGACATCCACGCTGCTGACCGGTGTGTCGCGCAGCGCAGCGGAGTGGCACACCGATGGGCTGATCGAACGTGTGGCCCCTGACGGCCAGCTCGCCGAGGTCGTGCACGAGTGGTTCTCCGCGTCCCTTGGTCGATGGTCCGCAGAAGCGCTGCGTCACGCGGTGGTGGCGGCTCGCGCGGCCATGGTCGCGGCCGCACGGGCGGGGCTGCCGGTGACGGAACGGCTGTATCTGGAGTCGCTCGCCTCCACCGCGGACGCCGCCGAGGGCATCGCCGCGTTTCTCGCGAAGCGCTCGCCTCGCTGGACCAATTCCTGATGCACCGCCCGCACGCTCCCAAGAGACGCCTGCGCTCAGGCCGAGCGCGGCCCCGTCATCGGCCGCCGTCCCTCTTTTTTATTTTCATTGACGCGTGCGCCATGAACGCGCTGATCGACGCCTCGTCGCTCTTGTACGAGAGACGCGCCATCTCGTTCATGCCGCTGTAGAGAATCAGCGTGGACTGCATCTCCACATGCATCTCCTTGCGCAGTGCCATGTTCGAGTCGTAGTCGACCTTGAAGGCCACCACGTCTTTCGCCGCGCCATTCAGATGGGCGAGCACCTTCGGTTCCTGCGCCCGACACACCGGACACCACGGCGCATGAAAAAACACCAGCGTCGTCTTGCCGTCGGCCATCGCCTTGGCATGGGCTTCTTTGGTGAACGGTTTGAACTCGTTCTTCATCATCATCGCGCTGGGTTGCGCCGGGGCCATTGGCACCATCTGCGCAGCCGCCCCCATCGTCATTACCGTCACAGTCAGCATCGCCACCATCGGTGTCATTCGTTTCATCAAGGAAGCCTCCAACGCTTCAGCAGAGTCTTCGCGAACCCCCGAACCCCGGTTACCCGCCTTCGCCAAGGCTACGGCGGGCAGGCCCTCGGGACCTCGGGACCCCAGGACCCCTGGACCCCGTCGCTGTAACCAGCGCCAGTCCCGCGACGTAGTACCGTGTGCCCGGCCTGATGTGACTGCCGACCAAGAGCGACACGCCACGCATTTGATGCGCCTGGCACAAGGAGGCGATGAGTCCGCGTATGCGGAGGTGCTCGCGATCCTGACGGCCGCCACGAAGCGCTTTGCGCGTCGTCGGGCTGGAGGTGTCGTCTGGATTGATGACGTCGTGCAGGAGACACTGGTGTCGGTCCACAAGGCGCGGCACACGTGGGATCCGGCTCGACCACTCGCCCCATGGTTTTATGCCATCGCGTCACACCGGTTTGTCGACGTGTGGCGGCGTGAGCGCCGAGTCTCAGCGCGCGAGCAGGGGCAGGACACGCTTGAAGCACCGGCACCGGACGCACGCGCGGGTGAGTGGGACGAGGTGAACATGGCGGCGGTGCGTGACGCGCTTGCGGCTTTGCCCCCGCGTCAGCGCGACATCGTCGAAGGCCTGAAGCTGCGCGATGAGTCCGTGCGTGGGTTGGCGGCGCGGCATCAGATGTCGGAGTCGGCGGTGAAAGTGATGGCCCACCGGGGATACAAGAAGTTGCGGAGCTTGCTCGTCAGGGAAGGAAGGGACGCGGATGAGTCATGAACGGTTGATCGCTGAACTCGCCCGCGACGTGGCGCCCGTCACGCCGTTGCCGTCGCCGGCCGTGCGTGCCGCACGCTGGATGCTGCTGGCGTTACTGGCTGTGGCCGTTGGCCTCGCATTCCGCGGACTGCGCGCGAACTGGGCACTGGCGACCGGCGATCCGGTATTCATGGTGACAGTCGCCTTGATTCTCGCCACCGGTGTCGTGTCGGCCGTGTTGGCGATGGCACTGTCGGTGCCTGGCGTGGTGCCGTCGCGATGGGTCAGGTGGACGCCGCCGATAATGCTGATGGTGTGGGGCACTGTGCTCGTGGTTCAGGCGGCGATCGCCGGAGGCAGTCTCTCCTCCGGCCCATTGGGGGTGAGCTGCCTCTGGAAGACCTACGCCATCGCGCTGGGCCCCGCCGTCTCGCTGGTGTGGCTCGCCCGACGTGCCGCGCCGCTCGACTGGCGCGCGACCGGTGGCTTGGCCGCGCTCGCAGCGCTGTCATTTGGTGTGCTCGGCACGGAGTTGATTTGCCCGATCACCGCGCACGGCCATCTCTTCACCTGGCATTTTCTACCGGTGCTGGCGATGACCATGGTCGTCTTTGCGGCGATCTCTCTGGCCACTGCAACCGCGCGACGCGCGCTTTGAGCGTACGTGAGGCGAAACGAGCCGTACAATCGGCGCAAGGGAGACCTCGAATGAAACGTCAGGCAGCAACGGTCGTGGCAGTGGTGGTGATGTCGGTGATGGCAGCCGCCGACGTGGGACGTGCGGTCGAGGCGCAATCTGCGCCCGGGCTGGTGGTCTCCACCGCGTGGGTGGCAGAGCACTTGAAGGACGCAGACCTGGTCGTACTGCATGTTGGCCCGCCTCCAGGGTATGCGGCGGCCCATGTGCCTGGCGCTCGGCTGGCTGCGGCGACCGCCTTCAGTGTGAGCGGGCAGCGCGAAGACGGCACGCCGCTTAATCTGCAGATGCCCGACGTCGACACGCTGCGCAAAGGACTGGAAAGTCTCGGCATCTCCAACTCTTCCCGCATCGTCGTCTACTCGGCAGCGCCCAACGGCGTGCCACTTTCCACGCGGCTGATTCTGACACTGCAGCATGCGGGACTCGGCGCGCGCACGCACTTCATGCAGGGCGGATTGACGGAGTGGGTGGCCGAAGGTCGAGCCACGACCGATGTTGCGCCCGAGGTGACGGTCGGCAAGCTGCGTGCATTGACGATGGTGCCGCTGGTTGTGGATGCCGACTTCGTCGATGCGCAGCGCAAGGCCGCCGGAGTGCGGGTGATTGACGCACGCATTACGGCCTTCTACGACGGTTCGCAGACGGGTGGCGGGCAGACCAGTCCGCATAAGACAGGTCACATCGAAGGCGCCGTCAACGTACCGCACAACTCCACATATGACGCGCAGGGAAAATTCAAGTCGGTGGATGAACTCCGCGCCGTGTTCACAGCAGCCGGCGTCAAGTCCGGTGACACCGTCGTTGTCTATTGCCATATCGGCCAGCAGGCGACCGCCACGATGTTTGCAGCGCGGCTGCTCGGTCATGACGTGAAGCTGTATGACGGGTCCTTCGAGGACTGGTCGCGTCGGCCCAATGCCGCAGTCACAATCAAGCGCTAGCGACGGCAATGGATTGCCTCATTGCCTCATTGCCTCATTGGCTCATGCCTCAGTTAGACTGGCGCAGCCATGAGAACGATCCTCTTTCCTCTCGCCCTTCTGGGTGTGCTGGCCTCCGGCTCATCCGTGTCCACGCAACAGACGCAGGCGCCCGCGCCTCCTGCGGCAGCCCAGCCGCCTGCGCAACCCGCTGATCCGATCCGTGAACTGGTTGGCCATCTCGAGCTTGAGCGTTACAAGGACATCCTTCGTGGCCTCGGACAGTTCGGTGACCGTCAGCAGGGGACCAAGCGCAATCGCGACGCGATCGATTGGATCGAGGCGCAGCTCAAGAGTTATGGCTGCGGCAACACCGAGCGCATCACCTATCAGTACCCGTCGCCCGAAGCGTCTGACCCGGCAACGGTCGCCGCTCAGGCCGCGCGCCAGGGCGGAGCCGGGCGCGGCGCCGCTGCGGGCGGTGGGCAGCGCGCAGGCGGTGCCGGCCGAGCAGCGGGCGCCGGCACACCTCCAGCGCCTCCGACGACCCAGACCATTCCTCTTCCTGGCTCACCCGAATGGGTCCGTCGCAACCGTGAAGGTGGCTCGTCGCAGTACGGCTACCGCGGCCGCACGGGCGTGAGCAACGCTCTTGATGCGCAGCCCGACGATCGCCTCCGCGAGATCAACACGGAGCCGAGCACTCCCGGCGAACGCCAGAATGTCTTCTGCACAAAAATCGGCACGACCCGCCCGCAGGAGATGTATATCGTCGGCGCCCACATGGACGGTCTTGGCAAGGGGCAGGCGATCAATGACGATGGCTCAGGGACGGCGCTCGTGATGGAACTCGCACGTATCCTGCACATGCCGGGTGTCACGACGGATGTGTCGGTGCGCTTCATCCTCTGGAACAACGAAGAGAGTGGACTCAACGGTGCATGGGCGTACGTCAATCAGCGCGAGAAGCTCCAAGGCATCGAAAGCCCCGCCGGTTCCGGCAAATACCCGGAGCCGAAATGGCTCGGCATGATCCAGCACGACATGATGCTGTGGGACCACGGCATGCCGAAGCCCGACGGATCAGTCGCGCGCGATCAGCGGCCCGAGGCTGACGTCAACATCGAGTTCCAGTCGGATTCGAAGTTTGCGGAACAGTCGATGAAACTCGCGTTTGAACTCAAGGCGATGGCCGATCGGTATACGACGCACTATCCCGCGACCGTTGGTCCGCACATGACGAACACGGACTCGCGTCCGTTCCAGGATCGTGTGGCGGCCATCAGCCTCCGCGAAAACGAACGCGGCATGCAGACCGGTGCCGGCTGGAATCCACACTGGCACCAGCCCACCGACGTGTTCTCGACCTTCACCGACAAGGACTTCCTGCTCGGACTCAACGCCGCGCAGGTGACGCTATCGGGGATTGCGAAACTCGCGGGGGTCAAGGTCGCTCGCTGATTATCAATGAGGCAATGAGGCAATGGGCCAATGAGGCAATGAATACAGCGTGACAAAAAAGCCCTTCATTGGCCCATTGGCCCATTGCCTCATTAACAACGGCAAGCGTCAGCGAATGGCCGTGAATCGAGGCGCAATATCCACAGGCACGCCCTTGAGCTTGTCGAGGATCGCCTGGACGGGTGGGCGCACGACCACCATCTTCGCCAGCAGCGCCTGCGCGGCCGCGTAATCGCCTACGGCCTGCATCGTCATGATGTCGCGCGTGAGGTTGGTCACCGCCTCGCGGATCTTGTCGGCGACGATGGCGAAAGTGCCGTCGGGGTTGACGATGACGGCGCCGGCGTCGAGCAGGTAGTTGAGCTGCAGCACCTGGCCGCGCC
>JBKJTD010000201.1:0-3873 GCA_046590915.1 Vicinamibacterales bacterium | reverse complement strand
GACGGTGCAAATCTGCTGCGCCATGAGCAGGCCCAAATCGTGCCGTACCCAGGTGCTTCCGTTGTCGGTCGTTTTCAGCAGCCGCGACTCGTTATCGGCGCCACAACCAGAGGCCAGTCGAGGATCCTGCGCGACGTACATCGTTGCAGGCGACGTCGGATCAACGGCGAATGCTGAAATGGGTGCGCCAAACACCTGGGTGGCGGAAGCACCGCCGTCCGAGCTGCGGTACAAACGCCGATTCGATGAGTTGTTGTCGAACATTTCGTAGAAGAGCGTCGCGGGAGGTCCCGCCACAATCGTGACGAAGCGCGTGTCGTTGATCGTCACGCGAAGCCACTGGCTGCCGCCATTCACGGTTTTCCAGAGGCCGCGCGCGGTCGCGGCGTACACGACATTGGCGTCCTGGGGATCCACCGCAAGGCCGTGCACGTGCAGCGTGTCGAGCTGCGGGTCGTAAAGACCGGTGGCGGCGGCCGTCCACGTCGCGCCGCGATCGCTGCTGCGATAGACAGGCGCGGTGAAATTCGGCATCGAGACGTACAACACGTGTGGCGCCGACGGCGCGAGGGCCAGTGCCGACGTGTTGGCAACGGGAAGGCCATTGCTCGCGTTCGTCCAGGCCTGCCCTCCATTATCGGTCCGGAAAACGCCCTTCGAAGTAGCTACGTAATATCGGCCCGCAGTCGACGGATCAACTTGCATGGCAACCATCACCTGATTGGTGAGGCCTTGGTCGGCGGGTGTCCATGACCCGCCACCGTTCGAGCTTCGGTACAGGGTGCCTGCACAAGTCGTCGGCCCACCCGCGCCGGAAACCTGCTGGCACGAGAATCCCGCGTACGTCGTACTCGGTGCGGTCGCCGTCACGGCGACGAAACGCAACCCGTTGCCGCCGGCCCCGATCGCCACGGAACTCCACGTGAGGCCTCGATCAGTGCTTTTGAACATCTCGCCCTGCCGGCATGACGTGGACGCCGAACACGAGGCGGCCATGTAGAGGACCGAAGGGTCGTTCGGATCCACCGCGATGCCCTGCACGCTGACGCCGTCCACGCCCTGTACGATCCCGGTCCCGGAATTCGAGAGTGTCCAGGTGGCACCGCCATCTTCACTGCGATAAAAGCCGCGCGTGAAGAACGACGCATAGAGACGCAAGGGGTTGGTCGGATCAATTGCGAAACCGGTCGGAGGCGCCGTCGCGTTGTAATTGGACAGTGTTGGCTGAATGAAGTTCCACGTCGCGCCGTTGTCGGTGCTCTTCAGGATCCCATCACCCCAGGCGTAAACGGTTGAAGGCTGACCCGGGTGAATCGAGATCCCGATCGGGGTTGCAGGCGCGCTGCCGACAAACGCACCGGTACTGCTCGTCGCCCAACTGGCCCCGCCGTTGGTCGTCTTGTAGATCGAGTTGCCTCCGCCTTGGGTCCCCGCGTAGACAATGTCCGGGTTCGTCGGATCCACTGCCAGAGCCGTGACCTTCGGGATGAACCCCGAACCCACGTTCACGACCGAATACGTCAGCCCCGTATTGACCTGTGTCCAGGTCGCCCCCGAGTCCGAGGTCTTGTAAATACCCCCGCCATAGTCGGTGCCGGCATAGAGCACAGAGGGGGTGCTGTGTGAAATTGCCAGCGCGCGTGTCACCGTCGCCGCCGCAGGCGGACTGACCGACTGCCATGTGGTGCCGCCGTCCGCCGTCTTGAACACGCCCCCACCCTCTGTCGCCACGTAGACCGTCGTCGCGACTGTCGGGTGCGGGACGATGGCCATGATCGAGCCACCATCGGGCCCGCCGCGCGTCCAGGCATTGGACTGAGCCTGGAGCGTCGCCGGCGCGAGCAGGAGGGCGCCGATGATGGAAACACGGCTGAAAAGCGTCATCATGTTGATCTCCGGAGCCGGTCAGAGACTACATCAATACAGCTAAAAGCGGGCGCGGACCACCCGAAAGTAATCCGCGCCCGGCGAGGTCGACCGAAGTGACTGACCGTGCGACCTACCGCACGATCACCGTCTGGCTCCGCGCGTCTTCCCATCGCCCCGTCCGCACGTTCCACGCATAGGCCGTGATCTCGTAGGTGCCCGGCGCCAACGGCGTCGTCAGCCGATACCCGGCGTTGACCGGCGCCGCGTCAAACGCCCGCGCCACATCCGGGCGATCGACGTTGACGGTCGCTTCGCCGAGGAAGACCGCGCTGGGTGCCGTGCCTCCGGGCGGTGTCACCAACGACCGCGCCCACACATGCACGGTGCCGATGCCCGATCCGATTGCCGCCTCCGGGTCAAACGCCCAGCCTTCGATTTGAATGGGGCAATGGGGCAATGAGGCAATGGGGCAATGCGCACTGGGAGTGGAGACCGCATCCAGGTGCATGCGCACTTCAGACTCCCCCTCCGCGGCGGCCTTGGTCGGCCACACGGTGACGTGCACATCGATGCGTTCACCGCCGCGCAGAAACGCGAGGTGATATGCGCCGACGTACCCGACCGGCGGCATCCACCCGAAGTGCGCGCCACTCAACGACGAGCCCGTCGGCAGGTCGCGCAACGTGCCATCCTGCGCCACCAGATAGCCGGCATCGACCGCGTCGCCCAGCCACAGTTCCACACGGCCCTGCTCCGGCAACCGCACGCGATACCGACTCGCATCGTCGGCGCGCATCGGCGCCCACGCGGTGGACAGGTCGAAGCCCGTGCGACCGGAGACCCCGGCCGTGCCGGCACCGTGACCGTCGAGCATCAGCGCGAGCCCGCGCACTTCCGCAGGACGCATCGATTGATCCGCGCCGGAGTTGAGCACATTGAAGAACCGTGACCCAATGCCTTCATTGCGGCCCGCCGAGTCGCTCACGCTCCACGCAATCGTGTGCAAGCCATTGCTGAGCGTCGCGGTGTTGAACGAATACACCCCGATCGGCGCGCGGCCCGCATCCAGGTTGCGGAAGAGCGTCGCATTCGCCGTGCGTGACGTCAGCACGGGCTGCGGCGTCGCGTTGCCGAAGATGTTCGATACGTCGTCGTTGCAGAACACCCCCGCCGGCACGGGATTACCCACACTGCCGCGACACTGGTTGTAGGCCACCAGCGCCACCGGCAACGAGTCGATAAACACCGTCATCGTCGACCCGTTGGTCGGGATGAGAATGTCGCCGCTCTCGCCGCCCGTCGTGTTGCTGTCGGTCGTCAGTGCCCACCCGAAGTTGTTGAGCAGGCCGCTGACGGTCTGGCCCTGGCCCGGCGTGTCGATCGCACCAAAGGGCTTGGCGATCGAGTCGTTCGCCATCGTGATAGCCGTGGGCGTCGCAAACGCCGGACTCGCCGGATCCGACGAGCGGCCGAGCAACTTCTTGTTGCCTTCCACGTCCGTTGCCACGGCATACAAGGTCAACGCACCCTGCCCGCCGTACTGCTGCTGCGTGGGCACGTGCGGCAACATCGACGTGAGCATCAGATAGCCCCAGCCCGCGCGGTTATTCTGCGGGAACGAACTGAACGCCGCTTCCACGTCCGTGCGCGCACCGGCCAGGAACGCGGCGTCGCCCACTTCGACGACGTTGTTTCCAAGCACGATCTGGCAACTCGCCGGATTATCAAACAGCAGACAGTTGCGGTAGATCTTCACGCCCGTGACGCCAATGTTGTCGAGCACCCAGCCGGTCACACCGATCGCGCCCTGCACGCCGGTTGCATTTTGAATCGGCGTGTCGACCTGCCCTATCGGTGAACTCACCGTGGCACCGTTGGACTGATCGATCGCCAGGTTCACCGATAGGGCAGGTCGACACGCCGATTCAGAATGCAACCGGCGTGCAGGGCGCGATTGGTGTGACCGGCTGGGTGCTCGACAACATTGGCGTGACGGGCGTGAAG
>JBKJTD010000118.1:0-5202 GCA_046590915.1 Vicinamibacterales bacterium | reverse complement strand
GTGGGCGTCGACTGCCGGTGGAAGGCCCAGCGTGTCTCCATGAACGGCACGTCGAACGTCCGGCCGTTGAATGTCACGAGCAACGAGGTCTCGTCCATCGTGCGACCCAGTGCGTCGAGCAGTTGCCGTTCCCCCGCCGGCCCCAGCATCAGCCACTGACGGACGCGGAACGCATCTCCCTCGAACCATCCACACCCGACCAGAAACGCGACCGTCCCTGCGCCTCCACTCAGACCGGTCGTTTCAATGTCGAAGAAAACGGTTCGGGAGGCCCAGTCCGGCGTGGACGCGAGTTTGGGTTCAAAAAGCGCCAGCGGCGCGGTCGGCGCCAGACGGTACGATTCGACGCGCCGCTTACCGTGATACCGATCGGCGTCGTACACGCGGTCGACAACCACGCACGCAGACGACTCGCCTCCGAGCACCACGCCACCGAGCGCTTCTGCGGAACGAGCGACCACGTCCTGAAAGTTGTAGCCCCCACCTATCGAGGGCAGGTCCGGCTCCATCGTCGGCTCGCGACGGTTCTCGCGGACGATGGCGCGCAGGCGCTCGGCAAGGTTCTTCACGCGGCTGGGATCCCGGGCGTCGTGAGCGCGGGCTGTCGCAACACCGTCAGCAGGTGTGATGCGACCCTCTTGGCCAGGGGGCCCGTGGCACCTTCAGGGCCGACACAGGACGGGCAGCCCGACTGACACGGACATCCGTCAATCAGATCGTACGTCCGCGCGAGCAGGTCCTGATGCATCTGGAACAACGGCTCGCTGAATCCGATGCCGCCAGGATAGTTGTCGTAGATGAAGATCGTCGGCGCGACCGTGGACAACGTCTTGGCTTCTTCCGCGCCCACTCCATCCACCGACAGACCGAGGTCATGGGAATCACACATCAACAGCAGTGGCGCCACGTTGCGCATGGCAAACGCGAGGCCCAACACTCCGTCGCGTTTGTCAGCCCCACCGTAGGGCAACCCTTCCATCATCTCCGCCGCAATCGTCACCCAATACGACGAGGTATGCATCTGCTGTTCCGGCAAATCGAGTTCACCCGAGCCGATGTTCTCGTTCGTATAGAACTTGATCTTCTTGAAGCCGACGACCCGCGAGACCACGTGGACTTCGCCGTGATGCTGCGCCTGAGGCACGACCTCAGAGGTCGGAACCTCTGAGGTCACTTCGGAGACCGGGGTCCAGTCGTCGAGGATCGTCACCTTCGTGTAATCGATCGCGTCGGTGTAGTAGTCACACTCGACGCTGCGCACGAAGGCCTTGCGGTTGTCGAAGTCCAGGCGCTCGACCTGGAACAGGCCGCCTTCGATGATGTAGATCGCTTTTTCGTGCAGTACCGACGGACCGCTCGTGAAGTCAGTCTCACCAATGACACGTTCGCCGTTGGTCAGGTCAACGATGATGAAGTTGTCGGAGCTCACGGAGCGCAGGCTGACCGCGTCGGCCGGATACGACTCGTGGGTCCACTGCCACTGGTCACCGGCCAGTTGCACGAACTGTTCTTCACTGAGGATCTGCAACATCTCCTGCACGTTCAACGTTCCGAAGGTTTCCGTCGTCGTGAACGGCAACTCAAATGCCGCGCACTTCACATGCGCGAGCAGGATGTGCAGGTTGTCTGGATTCACGAGCGCGTGTTCCGGTGACGCGTCGAAGAAGTAGTCGGGGTTGCGCGCGACAAACTGATCAATGGGCGCACTCGACGCCACCAGCACCGCCGCCGACCGTCCCGACCGTCGTCCTGCCCGACCGGCACGTTGCCATGTGGACGCGATGGTTCCGGGATACCCGGCCATCACGGTCACGTCGAGCGCGCCAATGTCGATTCCCAGTTCGAGTGCGCTGGTGGAGACGACGCAGCGGACGTCCCCATCACGCAGTCCACGTTCGATCTCGCGGCGCCGCAAGGGCAGATAGCCGCCGCGATAACCACGCACGACTTCCGCCGCGCCCGGTGGGCCCGCAAACGCATCCTTCATGTACGTCGTGAGAATTTCAGTCGAGAGCCGACTCTGCGCAAACACGATGATCTGCAGGCCGCGCTTGAGAAACTCGATCGCGACACGTCGGGTTTCGGCCAGGTAGGACCGCCGAATTCCCAACTGCGCATTCACGACGGGAGGATTGACGAAGATGAAGTACTTCTCTCCACGTGGCGCGCCCGATTGATCAACGAGCTCAAACGGCGCGCCCACCAGCTTTTCAGCGAGCTCCCGCGGGTTGGCGATCGTCGCTGACGAACAGATGAACGTCGGGTTGGATCCGTAGTGTCGGCACACCCGATGGAGGCGCCGCAGGATGTTGGCGAGGTGACTGCCAAACACGCCACGATAAGCATGCAGTTCATCGATGATCACGTACCGGAGGTTTTCGAAGAGCTTGGCCCATCGCGGGTGGTGCGGCAGGATGCCCGAGTGCACCATGTCGGGGTTGCTCAGCACAACGTGCGCGCGGCCACGGATGGCTCGTCGCGCATCCTGTGGCGTGTCGCCGTCGTAGGTGAACACGCCGATGTCGCCGCCGCCCTCAACGCCGAGCAGCTCTGCCAGCTGATGCAGTTCAGCAAGCTGGTCCTGCGCGAGTGCTTTGGTCGGAAACAGATACAACGCGCGCGTAGATGGATCACTGAGAATCGCGCCCATCACCGGCGCGTTGTAACAGAGGGTCTTGCCGGACGCCGTCGGCGTGACGGTCACGACGTTGCGTCCTGCAGTCGCATGCGCGATGGCTTCAGCCTGATGTGAGTAGAGCTGATCGATGCCGCGCTTTCGCAGGGCGGCGATCAGCCGGGCATCGAGATGGTCGGGAAACGGCGCATACCGCGCTTCAACCGGGTCAAGCCGCCGTACGGCGGTGACGTGCGGGTCATCGTCGGCCCCCTGCACGGCCTTGTCGTGTTCGGCCAGCATCCGGGAGAGCGCCAGCGACAGCGACTCGTCCTTGCTGCGGGCGTCGACCAGCGCCGGCAGCACGGTCATGGGGAGTCGGCGCCGTTCGGATGACATGGAAGGGCCATCGTACCAGTCGCGCCTGAGGCGATCAAGAAGCGAAAATGAGCTCGGAGGCGATTTCTCTTGAAATCGCCTCCGAGCTCATTTCATTTCTTGCCGCGGCTGTTGGCGTAGGCGGCCACGATGCCGCTCAGACCGAGGAGGCCGATCACGTTCGGGAACACCTGCAGGCCGTTCATGAGGTCGCCCCACGCCCAGACCAGGTCCGGCTTGAGCACGGCGCCGATAGGGATCAGCAGGCAATAGACGTAGCGATACGGCATCGTGACGCCCCGGCCGAGGATGTATTCGAGGAACTGCTCCCCGTAATAGGCCCAGCCGATGAGCGTCGTGTACCCGAACAGGAACGCACAGAACGCCACGACCCACCCACCGACCACAGGCACGGCCATATTGAACGCGGTGGCTACCGCCACTGTGCTTGTGACGCCTGCTTCGCCTGCCGCCCTGGCGGCAATCGACGACTCCGCCACGCCGCTCAGCAGAATGGCCATCGCGCTGATCGTGCCGGTCACAAACGACACGATGAACACCTCCATCACCGCCTGGAGCCCCTGCTGCTCTGGCCGATTCGATTTCGCGGTGCCGTACGCCACCGCCGCCGTGCCATAGCCGGCTTCGTTGGCGTAGATGCCGCGCGCAATGCCGTAGCGCATCGCGATGAAGATGCCGAAGCCCAACCCGGATCGTCCCGGGGACGCAAACGCCTCATCCACCACCAGCGACATCACATACGGCAGTCGATCAATGAACGTGATGATGACCACCGCGCCGCCGATCAGATACAACCCGACCTTGAGCGGCGACAACTTCTCCACAGCTCTGCCGATGGATTTGATGCCGCCGATGATCACCAGCCACGTCATCACCGCGAGAACGATGCCGGTGAACAACGCCGTCTGATTCACCAGTCCGAGCAGGGGCACCGAGATCTCGCCCGTCGGCCACACATGATTGACGGCAATGGCGATGGAGTTCGGCTGCGTGAATGGCGTGGTTGTCAGCGCTGCGATACCGGCGACACAGGCGTAAATCCACGCGAGTGACGGAGACTTCAGGCCGTCGCGCAGGTAATACATCGGACCGGATCGCAGATGGTCCCCCTGCTGCTCGCGGAACTTCACACCGAGCACGGCCTCTGAAAACTTCAGGGTGGTCGCAAAAAATCCGTAGACCCAGATCCAGAACAGCGCACCGGGTCCGCCCGAGATGATGGCGGCCGCCACACCGGCGATGTTGCCGGTGCCAATCGACGCGGCCAGCGCGGTCATGAATGCCTGAAACGGTGAGAGCGCGCCGGTCGCGCCTTCGGTCTGGCCCGCGACCATCTCCTTGAAGGCTTCACGGAGTCGGCGAATCTGCACCCCGCGGAACCGAATCGTCAAAAACAATCCTGTGCCCAACAGGAGCGTGACGATGGGCGGCATGAAGAGGAGGTCGGCGAGTCCCTGAATCGTGTCAGCCATGGGCAATCCTCAGATGTTCGAACGTGACTGGCAACCGTCGACGGTGATGCACGCGCCCGAGATCCAACTCGCGCGCGGGGATGCAAGAAACGCGACGACGTCGCCCACTTCATCGGCTTTGCCGAACCGCCCAAACGGCAGATCCCGTTTGACGAACTCGGCAATGCCCTGCGGATCGGCCTGCTGGCGTTGCGCCCACGATCCACCGTCGAACAGGATAGACCCTGGCGCAACGCTGTTGACGCGAATGTTGTCTTTGGCGAGCTGCTGGGACATCGCCTTCGCCAGGCTGATTTCGGCAGCCTTGACGGCGTTGTACGTCATGCGGCCACCGGACTCGCGTCCCCAGATGGACGCGATCATCAGAATGACGCCGCCTCCCACCTTGCGCATTTCCGGCACCGCCAGCCGGGACAGCCGAATCGCCGGGAACAAGGTCTGATCGAGCGCGCTGGTCCATTCTTCATCGGACGTGGACACGATGTCGGTCCCTCCGGCTTTGCCGACGTTGTTCACGACGATATCCAGACGACCAAACGCGGTGATGGTTTCTGCCACCACCCGCGCGACATCGTCATCCTTCGAGACGTCGGCTTGCACCGTGAGCACCGCGTCCTCACGCCCTGCCAGTGCCCGCAAGTCCGCCGAAGCTCTGGCGACCGCCGCGGCGGACTTGCGGGCACTGGCAGGGCGTGAGGACGCGGTGCTCACGGTGCA
>JBKJTD010000251.1:0-14749 GCA_046590915.1 Vicinamibacterales bacterium | reverse complement strand
CGGCGGCCAGGAGTTTTCGCGCAACGGGAGCGTCGGCCTGCACGAAGAACCCCGTATCCACCCGATGCGCGGATTCGGTCGAGCGTGTATCGACCAGCGACGTCTGGCGACCGGTCCCGTCAAAACCAATGAGGATGTCATGGGCCTCAAGGCCAAAGCGACCGTTGACGTCTGCGCCAAATTCAACACGCGCGCGCCCTGTGGACGCTTCGGCGCTGGCGCGCAGCGAAAAATCCTTCGCAGTGATGTCGGCCCGTTCGATGCGGCGAGTCACGGTCGCTGTCGGCAGGCGATCCTGATCGGTGCGTTGTTCAAACGTGCCGACAAATCCCTGCACCTGAAGCTGGTCGAGCGCGCCGACCCGCCCCATCTCGAACCCCGCGGTGAACCGATGCGAGTTCTCGTGCGGATAATAAAACCTCGTCACCGCGGAGTTGTTGCGTGGCCGCTCCACGTCGCGTCCAAAGTCGCTCTGCAGACCGACCGACAACACACCGGCGCCGATCTGATGGTCCACGCGCGCAAGAACGCCGCGGTCGGCCCACCCGGAGTTGAGCACGGGGCCGTCGGGACCGTCATAGTCCTCCGCGTCACGGGCGTGCGCCTGAAGCAGAACTGCGCCCGTGCCGTAGCCCTTTGACAGCTCGACTCCGCCCCGCCGGTCGGGCACCCCCGCGCCAAACGCGCCGGTCACCTTGCCGGCCCACGGGCTGGTCATCGACGGCCGACGCGTGCGCACGGAAATGACGCCGCCAAACGCGTCCGAACCATACGCCACCGAACCCGGGCCACGCGCGATGTCAATGTGATCCACCGAGAACGGATCGAGAAAGGTCGCGCTGGGGCCGACGCGGCGCTCCGACGTGACACGCGCTCCGTCAATCAGAATCAACGTCCGGCCACGTGCCAGCCCGCGCACCGCGGGCACCGCAGCCTGACCGTCCGACACCTGATTGACCCCCGGCACATTCTCCAGCGCCTGATTGAGATTGGCGGGATTGCGCATGGCAATATCTCTGGCCGTGAGCATTGTCATGCCGGCGCCAGCCGCGGCATCGATGCTGGGTGCCACACCGGCCGTCACGGTGACGGCTTCGTTGAGCATGGCTTCGATCTCAATGGTGAGCACGGCGGACCAGTCGTGGGTGCGCACGAGCGTGGGGCGAGTGACGCGTCCCCCCGGAAGGATGACGAGCACTTCAAAGGGCGCCACGGGATTGGGATTCCAGGTGAAGCGGCCGTCGGCATCGGTCTTCACTGAACCGGTCAACCCGACGATCATGACCTCGGCCCCGGCGATCGGCGTGCGGGTGTCTTTGTGGATCAGGCGTCCGCTGAACTCAGGGGTTGCGGCGACTGCGGCCGTGGCGCCACACAGGCACAGCACCACGGTGAGAACTGCCGACAGTACGCGCATGACCAGAGTGTACGAAGGCCGGGACAGGTACTACCAGCTGCCGTTTGCGTCAGGGCAGGAAGGCAACAAGGTGCTCCATGACGTCGTGCAGATCCCGTTGCAGAGCGAAGGCGGTCGTCAGTGCGATCGCTGCCATGGTTGATGCCCAGCCTCGGCGCACGTTCGGGGTGGGCGCGGGGGCGTCCATGAGACGTCGCACCCGCTGTTCGACGCTCTCGCCCCGGTACAGAGCGCTGGCCGGCAGTTGATGGTGCCACGCCGTACGGTCATCTTCGGCCGGCGCCAACCGCGACACGCGCAGAAGCGCAGTCGCCAGATGGAAGCGGGCATCACGCGCAGTCGCCGCGGCAAGATCATCGGCCGCTTCCTCGGTGGCCTGTCGCCAGGCCTCGGACAAGTCACTGCAGAACCATGGCCCTGGCACCGCGCCCACCACCGTCCGCCGCAGATTGTCCCAACGGCGGACATGGCCGCGTTCATGCGCCAGAATCGCCGCGAGCTCGTCCTCGCTGCACGCGCGCAGCACCAGCCGGTCGATGACCAGGCGCGGGCGCAGCACACCAATGATGGCGACCACCGGAAACCCGGTGTTGATGGCCAAAGCAGAAATGGTGACGTCGGGCAGCGAGATGGGTGTGGCGCGGGCGAGCCATGTCCCCACGAGGCGGGTCGTCTGCCACCACATGTGAGCGAGGCGCCACACCATCAGCAGGATCAACGACGCGCCAAGCGTCGCCGCCATCCACAGCGCGCGCCCAATGACCTCGCCACCGTCACGTGACTCAAACCGGAAGAGGCCGACTGCGGCAAACGCAAGCACGAGCAAGGCTGTGGCCGTTGGCAGGATCTGGCACCGCAGAAGGCGGTCGGCCCGTTCAGCGGGGGACTCGCCCTGCCGGTCCCTTGTGGCGCGCAATGCGACGCCGCCGGAGACGAGCAGATGCGTGACACCAAAGGCCGCGAGCGACAACACGACGCACCGCAGCAGGATGTCCATCAGGATTGGGAATCGCGCTCCTCGCGCCGGGCGCGCACCAGCGCCTCAAGTTCGGTCAGCAACGCCTCGTCGTGATTACCGATGGCCTCCACAAAGCAGGACAACACCGGACGGGCACCCCCGCCACGTTCCACCGCCGTCAGCAGCGCACGGGTCGCGCGATGTGAGTCAAAGGCGGCGCGGCTCTGGAGCGGCTCATAGACAAATGCGCGCCCGGCTTTGGTGCGCGAGAGCACGTCCTTCCTGAACAGCCGATCCATCGTCGTCATCAACGTGGTGTAGGCAATGTCCTGAAAACTCGGCTGGAGGTCGCGCACGGTGCCGGGCGCACCGCGACGCCACAGGGCATCAAGCACCCGCCATTCCAGGGGACCCAGGACAGTCGTCGGCATCGTCATCAGGTTCATGGAGGGAAATACTGCCCAACCTCCATCGAAAGTTTACCGCAGGAGCCCTTATTTAACCCCTGATTCGGCCTGCCCAGGTGTAGGCGTTGAAGCGGTGACCGCGTGCGAAGCCGGCCAGCGTGATGCCTGCGGCGCGCGCCGCGTCCACCGCCAGATCGGTCGGAGCGCCAACGGCCAGAATCACAGGCACGCCACAACGTGCGGCTTTCTGCACAATTTCATAGGCCACGCGGCCACTGACGACGAGGACGCGCCCGGACGCCGGCAGGTCCTGATTGCGGAGCAGGGCGCCAGCGACCTTGTCCACGGCGTTGTGACGGCCCACATCTTCCCGAATCACGTGCAATGTGCCATCGGGCGCGAACAACCCCGCGGCGTGCAGGCCGCCGGTGTCGGCAAATGCGGCCTGCGAGGTCCGAAGCAGAGCGGGCATAGCCATCAACTCTGCCGCGGTGACCATGGGCGTTTCGGTGGTCGCTCCCAGCGCTGCAGACGCCTCCACGGTGAGTTGTTCGAGGCGGCCACAGAGCCCGCACGCGCTGGTCGACGCGCTGCCTCTTCCAACAACGGCGCTCAGGTCGGCCTCATCGGTGACGTACACGATGAGCTCGTCGGCGTCGTCGATGCGGCGGGCTTCGACGCGGAGCACAGCGGTGCTCGACTCAATCACGCCTTCGGCGAGCAAGGCGCCCAGCGCGAGGTCTTCGTCGTGCCCTGGTGTGCGCATCAGCAGGCCAAGCGACAGGGGCGGGCCATTGCCGGGTTGGACGTGAACCGTCAGCGGCGACTCCACGGCCACGAGGTCCTGATCGGGCGTGTTCACACCCGTGCTGTTATCAAATCGCACAAGGTTTCGGACGGCGACCGGACGCGTCATTGTGCGCGCTTCCTTCCTCGCACCTTGACGGCGTCCACAAGCAACGTCACACCTGCCCACAGGACAATGACGGCCACCGGCCAGGCGACGACGCGCGGTTCGTAGAAGGCCAGTAACGCCAACACACACAACGTGCTGCCAAGCGCGAGCAGGGGGCCCACCTCGAAATCCTCGAGCGGGCGGCTGCCAGTCACAGCCGCACCCAGGCTTCGCGCGACGCCCGTCACTTCGCGCACGACGCGTCGGGCCGAGCGTCGCGCGCGGCCTCGCGGCTGGTGCGCGACCGAGACCATCAGGCGCCCGTGGCTTCCGACAGAGATCGCCGTGGCTGTGGACAGATCCTCGAGAAACTGCGCTTCCATGGACGCGGCCACCTCGGTGTCCTCGATCGCGACATCCAGTTCCCAATTGCCGAGCCAGCTGTTGACGTTGAGATTGGTGGAACCCACGCGCGCCCAACGCGAATCGGCCACCGCGGTTTTGGCGTGAATCATCGAGCCGGTCCACTCATAGACCTTCACACCGGACTCCAGCAGCGAGCGATACAACGTGCGTGAGACCGGCACCGTCCATCCCACGTCACTGCCATGCGGCAGCAGCAGCCGGACGTCAACCCCGTCGGCCGCAGCCCGTTGCAGCGCGCTGGCGAAGGGGCCATGTCCAATGAAATACGCGTCAGTGATCCACAGCCGCTCGCGTGCGATCGCGGCGACGAAGAGGTCCATGCGGAACATGCTCGCGGTGAAGGGTTCGGTCGGGATGATGCGCAGGCTCACTGTGCCTACTGGCGCCTGTGCAGTCGGGGGCGCTTCATAGTCGTCGCCTCCACACAGTCGCCAGCTATCCGCGAACGCTTCTTCCGCAGAGGCCACCGCTGGTCCGCGAATCTCCACTGCGGTGTCGCGCCAGGGGCCCTGGCGTCTGGCCGGCACTCCTTCCCAGGCCTGGCCGATGCACAATCCACCGATCGACGCGATCTCGCCATCGACCACGAGCAGTTTGCGATGATTGCGCCGTACCCATCCGAACATCGCCTTGAACGATGGCGGATTAAACGCACGCACGGATCCACCGGCCTGTTCGACCGTTCTGAACAGACCGCGCAGGGGGCCGATGCCGCAGCCGAACCAATCGTAAATGACGCGCACGGCGACGCCCTCCCGCGCCTTGGCTGCAAGCAGGTCCATGAAGCGCCGACCGACACGGTCGTTGTGGATGATGTACATCTCGAGGTGGATCGAGCTGCGCGCATTCCGGATGGCGGTTTCCCACGCCGGGTACGTCTCAGCCGCGTCGCGCAAGACGCGCACACAGTTGCCACTGATCAGCGGCGCGCCCGCCGTGCGGCTGAACGCCTGATCGGCCAGTCCCCTCAATGGCATCTGACGATGCATGTCAGGCGGCCCTCAGCCACACACGAATCGCCGTGCCGCGTCCTTCCACACTGGTGACCGCCAACGCGCCGTGATGCTGGCGGACGATGCCCTGCACGGAGGCGAGGCCGAGGCCCCGGCCAGAGGTCTTGGTGGTGAAGAACGGATCAAACATGCGCGCGACCGTCTCAGGCGGCATGCCGATGCCCGTGTCGGTCACGTCGATGAACACGTAACGTCCCGGTGGGAGGGGCGTGGAGGGTGTGGGGGCACCGCCGGGCGGGAGCGGCATCTCCACGGCCCCAGTGCGCAGCGTGACCTGGCCGCTCTGCGGGTGTTCGGGCGCCGGTTCCTCGATGGCCTCCGACCCGTTCACGATCAGGTTCAGGAGAATCTGCCGAATCTGCGTCGCGTCACCCATCACCGGCGGCGGCCCCCCGGGTTCAAAGACGAGCTGACAGTGCCGCGCGACCGAGGCGCGCAACAGATCGACCATCTCGCGCGTGACACTGTCGATGTCCACCGGTTCGGATGGCCCTGCGCCTTCGCCGGCGTAGGCGAGCATCTTGGCGACCAGATCGGCCGCGCGCTCGGCACCGACAGTGATCGAGTACGTCATGTCACGGAGCTCACGCGACTCGGGCGGCAGCTTCATGGCGAGCATGTCGGCGTTGCCCATGATGCCGGCCAGCAGGTTGTTGAAATCGTGCGCGAGACCACCGGCCAGCAGTGTCAGGCTCTCGACGTGCTGCTGTTCCTGCAGACGACGGTCGAGCGCCCGGCGCTCCTCCTCGGCCTGCAGGCGATCCGTAATGTCGCGAACGACGACCAGCCAGCCGGCCAGTTGCCCATCGTGATCGGGGATCGGGGTCACGGCCACGTCGAGCACGCGGTTGTCGTGTCGGATCACCGATGGGCCGTCTGCCTGGCGCGTGTCGCCGGTGATCAGCCGCCGCCACCAGGGCAACGCATCCGCGACTGGACTGCCCGCCTTGACGTCGCCGGCCAGCGTTCGCCCGACGGCATTGACGTCAAGCACGCGGTAGTCGGCATCAAGCACAAACACCGCGTCCACGAACCGGTCAAACAACATCCCTCGCGCCACCGGCATGAGGTTGAGCAGATACCGCCGGAACAGGCTCCACCCGAAAATGCCGCCGGACACGGAAAACGCAATCGCCGTGTAGTCGGCGGTGACCCGGGCCAGATACAGCGCGTTGGCGCCAAGCGGAATCACCGACGCCATCGCGAGCGCAAAGACCTGACTGCGATATTGCGGCGGGCTGTCACGCAAGCGTCGCAGCACGAGCCCTGTCCCGATGCCGATCAGGACATATGACACGACGACCGACATCCAGAACAACGGCCCGTACGAGTACTCGACGCCCTGCGCAGGGTCGTCGGTCAGTTGCCGGACGTCGGTCCAGTACCACCCGTTGGCGCCGTGCAGGAAGACCTCGATCGTCACCACGATCGGGAAGATCCAGATGGCGGCCTCCCACAGCGGCGAATAGGAGGGGCGGCGGGAATACCGCAGCCCGAAGAGGAACCAGAGCGGCGCCACCGACACAATGCCGGGGACTTGAAACTGTGCGATGAGCAGACGGGTCTCGAGGGGCAGCACCAGTCGATGGAGGGCGCTCAGGCTCGTCCACACCACCAGCGCGACCATCAGCCAGACAAAGGTCGTCGCGCCGGGCACCCGGCGTCGCAGCGCACCCACCACCGCCAGCCAGAGGCTGAAGACGGCCGTGAGCGCCAGGAGTGCCACGTCCAACGAGCCAGGCCAGAGCGGGGATGCCACGGGGGACAGGATAACGCGTCAGCCGCGCCGGCTGCGGCTCAACAACACGACCATCACCGCGGCCACCACCATCGCTGCGCCCGTGCTGAACGGATACCCAGGTCCGACGTGCACAAACATCAGACCCGCCCAGGCAGGGCCAAACACCTGGCCAAGTGCGGCCGCCGCCTGCGCCGATCCCAGCATGACGCCCTGCTTGTTCGAGGCCGACCGCTGCGACACAAGCGAGGCCATCGTCGGCGTGCTCAACCCGACACCCAGTGCGAGCACCGCAACCATCAGATACGCCAGTCCCGCGGTGGTCACCATTGACAGCCCCAGAAATCCAATGGCCGACAGGCTCAGGCCGATCAGCAGCGTGCCGAAATCCCCCCACCGTTCAACACCGCGCCGGACCAATCCGCCCTGGGCGACGACCATCATCACGCCAAGAAATCCCATGACGCCGTAGATGCGTTCAAGATCAAAGCCCAGCTGCACGCCTGCAAACAGTGCGAAGTGTGACCGCAATCCCGCCATCGCGAAGTTGGTCAGAAACGCCGCGACCACAAGCGCGCGCAGCGGTCCGCGTGTAAACGCCAGTCGCAACGGCGCAAAGGGATTCAGGTCTGCGTACCGTATGGGCGTGACGACGCGCCGGTCAGGCGGCAGCGATTCAGGAAGGCCGCGCCACGCGAGTGCCATGCTGAAGAGCGCGAGACCTGCGGCCAGAAATACCGGCGTGGACGGGGGTTGCCCGGCACGCGCGAGCAGGAAGCCAATCAGTGGGCCGGCGACAAACCCCAATCCAAGCGCCGCGCCGGCCAATCCCATCACGCGCGAGCGGTCCTGCGGCGCAGTGATGTCTGCGATGTACGCTTGCGATGTTCCGATGTTGGCGCCCGTCAGCCCATCCACCAGCCGCCCGGCAAACAGCACCGCCAGCGCAGGGGCCCAGCCGAACGCCAGATACGTGACGGCCGATCCGAGAAAACTCAATAGCAGGATCGGCTTGCGTCCCCAGCGATCCGACAATGCACCAAGCAGGGGATTGGAAAAAAACTGCGCCGACGAATACATCGTCGCCAGCCACGCCACCACGAGCGCCACCTGGTCGGTGTTGGTGCCGAAGGACGCGACGATGTCGGGGATGACGGGGCTGAGGAGCCCGAGCCCGGCCATGTCGAGAAAGACTATGAGGAGAATCCATCTCCGCTGCGTCGAAGACGGCATCGGCTACAGTCTATTCGGTCCGGCGGCCGCGAATTCCGGAGTATTCACAACGAGACATGGAGGGCTGAGAGGTTCTTTTTTAAAGAAAAAAAATCTCCCAGCCCTCCATGTCTCGTTGTGAATATTCCTATTTGATGAGATTCGCCAGAATCCTGTACGCACCCGGCACCCCTGCGGGCAACTGTCGCCAGAGGCCGAGACCGACGTAGGTCCAGGTGCCCTTGCCCAGTTGCGCGACGGTGAGCATGCCCTTCTTCTCACCGGGGTTGAACGCCCACGGGTCCGACGCTGCGAGGATGTCGGTGTAGCGCGGATCGTTCGCGCCGAAGAAGTACAGGCCACGCTCCTGCACCCAGCCGTCGAAGTCGACGGCGGTGATGCGGTTGGGGCGGCTCATTTCGGTCGTGCCGCCTTCGAGCACACGGATCGCGGTTTCTTCAACCGTCACGCGATTGCTGGTGATGCCGCCGGGGTAGGGCACGTAGGGGCTTGTGGGTGGCGCGGCCCCGCGACCGCCGCGGCCGCCCCCACCGGTGAATCCACCGGGCGGCGGACCGGCCTGGCCACCACCGAGCTGATTCATCGCCGTCTTGTTGTACTGCACGACCAGGTGGCCTCCGTTGCGCGCGAAGTCGAAGAGCCGCTGGTTGTAGGCGCGCACGTCGGGACGTTTTTCATACGCGCGGATGCCGAGCACAATCGTCGTGTACCTCGAGAGGTCCCCAAACGCGACATCCTCGGGCGACAACATCGTGACCGTCGCACCCAGCTGGCGAATGGCGTCGGGCACCTCGTCGCCTGACCCCATGACGTACCCGACCTGACGATTGGCCGGCACGGCCACATCGATCATCTTCACCTTCGACAAGGCCGGGTGAAACAGATGGCGTGTCTGGATGTGATTGTAGGCGATGACCTGATAGCCCTCGCGGAACGTCTCAGTGCCACGAGTGGCGACGGCGCGAATCTCAGCCTCGCCCGGTGTGACGCGCGCGGGCGGCGTCACGAAAAACTGCGCCGACATTTCTTCTTCTTCAACCGAGAACGTGAGCGTTGTTGTGGCGGGTTCGACGCGCCAGCCGGTGGGCACCTCCAGTGCCACCTGCACAGCTGAGCCTGCCGTCGCGTTGTTCAACACCGAGACGCGGAATTCCTTCTTCTGTCCCCCTGCCGCCACAGGCACCACGGCAATCGACGGCGTCATCCTCACCGACACGGCCGGCACGATGTTGAGGACCTTCTGCTTTTCACCGCCGACCCAGGGACCGTCATAACGATAGTAGGCAGGGGAGGTGAGCGACGCCGCGGCGCCACCGGCCGTGTATGTGATGGTGGCCGTCACATCCGGCGGACTCCACGGCAGCAGATGATGCGCGGGAATCTCGATGTCGTATCGATCGGAGCCGGGCCCCTTCGTGGTGCTGCGTTTCCAATAGGGTTGCGAATAACGCGCATTGGGGCCGACGGTCACGCTGTAGATGAGCGTGGCTGCCTGGTTGTAGGTGAGCGGACCGGGCTGCCCCTGCTTGAGCGTGGCGGTCCAGCCCTGCGGCACTTGCAGCGCGACGTCGGTCACGGTCATCGGCTCGGGCCCGGTGTTGAACACCTGCGCGGTGACGTCGAAGGCCTGACCACGCACGACGTTGCCGTCGGGTACGTTGACGTGCACCACCACGCCCTGCGCAAACTGGAGCGCCTTCATGAAGTCCTGTGCCTTGCGGTCCAGACGCCACACCAGCTCCTGCCGCGCGTCGGCGGTCAACGTGCTGCCTGCGACCGTCGCCCGCAATGCGCGCACCTGCCCGAGTCCCTTCACCAACGCGGGCATCGTCTTATGCGGCGCACGGGTATCAAACGCGTCGATTGCCTCGCGTGAGGTGGCGTAGATCGCATCAAGATCCTTCGCGAGCGTCGGGACCTTGGCCTCCTGCCCAACGGCAAAACGCGCCATCCGGCGAACCGTCGTGTCGATGGTGTCGAGAATGTCCTGCTCGGTGCCGACAACCTTGGGTTCGCTGTCATAAAGGGAGAACGACCCTCCGCTGTCACCAGGGCGCGTGTCCATCTGACCCATGCCCTGGCACAGATGGTTCGCGCGTGCACGCTGTCCGAACTGCGCCCAGGACATGCCCAGCAGCGAATCAAAATCGCCAGTCGGTACGCGCACGGGCGTTTGCGGAGGTGCGGCATCACCGGCTGCCGACTGCGCGGCACCGCCGCCCGGATTGCCGCCGCCGGCCTGATACACCTTGCGCGCCTGCCACGGACGAAGGCCTGCACTGATTTGCTCCGGGAAACGCGACGGGTCAGCCGCCACACGGAAGGCCTCGTGCGCCAGACGCGCCGAGCCCATGTGATGCTGACCGCCGGCCTGCCCGTCACGATTCATCGTGAGGATCACGTCGGGTCTCACGGTGCGGATGACCTTGACGACGTCCCGGAGGATTTCGTCCTTGCCCCATTTTTCAAACGTCTCCTCGACGCTGAACGAATAACCGAACTCAAATGCGCGCGTGAAATACTGATCGGCGCCGTCAAAGCGGTGCACCGCGGCGAGTTCCTCTGACCGGAGAATGCCGATGGCCTGAAAGAGTTCAGACCCGATTTCGTTCTGGCCTCCATCACCACGCGTCACGGTCAGCAGCGACGTTTTCAGCCCCCGCCCACGATTAAGCGCCACCAACACCCCATTGTTCTCATCGTCTGGATGCGCCGTCACGTAAAGCACGGAGCCGTCGTTGGGAAGTTGTCGCAGCGCCAAGCCAAGGCCGACGGGCCCGGTGTCGTGCGAAAGCGCCGTAACCTGTGTGGCCACCGTCGGCGTGAGCCAAGAGAACGTAGCGGCGATCGCCGCGGCCGTGAAAGCAGATCGAACCAGTCGTCGTGTCATCGTCTATCTCCTACCGTGAACCCTGGACCTTGGACCCTGTCGGACCCTGGACCATGTCGAGCGTAGCGAGGCCCCAAGGCACCCCAAACGCCGTCGTCCACCCAAATACCCGCAGCCCATTGGTAAATGACCAGATCGCGCGGCGGGGTGGTGGAGCGGCGGTGTATTCGTTGGTGGCAGCGGGCCGCAAGCGATTCGGATCGGCCGGCAATTTGGTGGCTTTCTCCAGAGCGGCAAACAAATCCGCGCGCGTCCACGAGCCATCGATCGGTCGCGACAGCGCATCGGTGCGCAACGGCTCGAGCCGGCGCTGCATCTCCTCAACAAAGGATTGGTCGCCGGTGAGGCGGTAGCCCAGACTGAGACCGTGAATGGTGGCGAGATACGACTCCATCATGTGGTTCAACGGTGGGATGTCACGCACGGCCCGCGCGTTTCGAATGAGTGCCGCGCGCACGGCGGGACTCTCCGTCATCGTGTAGTACTTCCACAGTCCGTGCGTGGCGTACACGTTGGCGTATCCGTAGCGTTCGATCGCCAGCTGGTCGGCCTGTTCGCGTTGCAGCTGGAGCATCTTCGACACGCGGAATTCGAGTTCCTTGCCATAACGCTCGTCCTTGGTCGCGTCCCAGACCTCTGAAAGATTCCAGATGGAGAGATACAGCCGGCGTCCGGTGAGCTCGTGCTCACCCCAGAGGCGGCGCAGATGCATGTCGGCCGTGAGTTTGGCGACGTCGAGCGCGCGCTGGTCGGCGGTCAGATAGTAGGACGCCATCCATCCCTGCACCCACACGTGGGCGCTCAGGATGTGCATCCAATGTTGTTCGGCATGACGACGGCCGACGCCGAGGTATTTGGTGGCTGGGGGCGCCTTGAGTGTGTTCCACCAGTCCATCGGATAGTTGGTGTCGCCCAGAAACGTCGGCCCGGCGGGCCAGTGAGTGTTGTCGACATCCATCAGATGCCGGCTGAAGGCCTGCGCGGTGTCGAAGACATCCGGGTCGCCGGTGCGCATGAACTGCAGCCACCACATGAAGTCCTGTGCCGGTTCGCCGTGGCCATACACACTCCAACGGGTGCCGTCGAAGGTGTTCATCATGTCGCCGTAGTTGAAGGCGCCGTACCAGGGCTCACCCTTCTGATTGAAGCGCATCCAGTCGTACTTGTAGTCGAGCGCACGCTGCAGTTCCGGCTCGCGTGTGGTGCGCGGCGCGAAGTCGCCGTACACACCCGATGCGCCGTACCACGCGGGCTCCACATGCGCCACCGGCGGCGAAAGCACCAGATTCATCGTCCTGCGCACATCGTCGGCTGTGGTGCCCGGGCCATGAAAAAACCACAACGCTTCGCTGGTCTTCGCAAGACCGGTCGCCCAGTTCTCGACGGCACTTTCGTTGGCCGGCGTGTTCGACGACCGCGCAAAACTCATGGGGCCACCCTTGGGTGACCAGAAATATGAGGTCATCTCGCCCGTGGCGGGATCAAACGTCAGTTCCTTCGGATATTCCTCTACGAAGTTTCGCAGGCCCACCGCCACACCACGCTGGCCGTCGGTGACGTGCACAAAACCAGGGGCCCCTGGCGTGGCGTTCACCTGCGCGTTCGAGACCGCGTTCAGTCCGTTGCGGTTGAGCCGGAGTGTCAGCGACAAGCCCAGGCTCTGAAGCTGATCGTTGGCCTTCACCCATCCGGTGTCGGTGGGATCGGTCTTGATCAGACGCTCGCCCTGGGTTGCGACATGCGGGTAGTCACCTTCTTGCGGCCGATGGTGATCGGGCGTGCCGGTGTACACCCACGTGTGCAGCACTTTGATGTACGAACGGCCGGCATACGCGTGAATGCGCGTGATGAACGGCGAGGCCTGATTGTCTCCGCGGCCATAGCGGTACTCGCCGTCCACGCGCAGCACCACGTGCAACGGTCCCGATCCTCGCTCAAGCGTGGTGCGAATGACCGTCGCCTTCGATCCATCCACTCCGGCTTCGTCGAGCACGTCGGCAAACGATCCGCGCGCGGCCGGGCCCGCCGCAATTTCGTCGGCGTCGGTGAATCCGTCGTTGTCGAGGTCGAGTTGAACCGAGGTCAGGAAGCCGGTGTCGCCCTGGCGGACGATGAAGCGCAGGGGGCCGGTGGTAATTTCCGCAAGGCCGGCGGCGCGGGGGTTGTTGAGGATCTCGAGCTGAACCGCCGGCCGCGCACGGCGGATTGACGGACCGTATTCGAGCGCGTACGTCGTGCTGTCGGTCGCAAAAAAGAATACCCAGATCCACTTCAGGCTCGGATCGGCCGGTTCCCATGTGGTGACTTCGGTGATCTGAGAGATGACTTCCCGCCCGGCAGCATCAAGGACGCGCACATGGTCGGGCGAGGAGAGTGCGCCTTTGGGGAAGGGGACCCCGAGTGTGATGGGCGCGCCGGCTTGGTGGCGAGCGACTGTGAGGCCGACCCGCCGGGCTTGCGCGGCAGCAATGGCTGGGACAGAGAGAAGCGGGAGAACCGCAATAAAAAAAAAGGCTACAGGGACGTACGGTCCGTACCTGTAGCCTTTAGCCGTCAACGTCTACCCTTTAAAAGAACAGCTTGAAGCCGAGCTGAAACTTCCGCTGTTCGTAGCCGCTGGTCGGCACCAGGGCGTTGCCGTTGACCGGCAGCGAGACCGTTGGCGCACCCGTCGTGGCATTCACGGTGTAGGTGGTCTGCACGCCGTTGACCTGCTCCTTGTTGAACAGGTTTTTGAACTCGGCCTGCACTTCAAGGCGCGTCTGTTTATAGCCGAGATTGAAGAACCGCGAGAACCGCGCGTCCACGTTGTAACGCGACGGACGGTAGAGGCCGTTGCGCGTGACGAACAACGGGCGATCGAGGGGGTTGCCATCCTGGTTCAGGTCCAGGTTGCCCTGAATCTGGACGGGGATGCCGCTGTTGATCTGGAGGAACAACGACGCCTGGTTGTTGTTCACGATGTGATGCAACACGCGGTTCGCGATGTTGAAGTTTGACAACGCCACGATGGAGCCGTTGAACGTGTGGCGCACGTCAATCGAGTTCGGGCCCTTGTCGCGCTGCAGGTCCGCGGGATCGGACCGCACGGCGTCACCCTGGACCGCCAACGTGCCGCCACCGAGCGGCGCGGTGTCGATACCTTCCGCGAGTGTGTAGTTGAGGTCAAACTGCAGGCTGCCGTTCCAGCGTTTGCCCAGCTGCAGCGTCATCGCCTTGTACCAGGATTCACCGATCGACTCGACCACGCGCACGCGGTTGTAGCGGGGATCGCGACGAGTGGTGGCATTGACCGCCGCGCTGTAGACGCCACGGCCATCATCGAGGGTGCGCACGGGATTGATCAGGTTGTTTTCGTTGATGACGGGCATCGAATCGCCCTTGGCATACATGAAGCCGATCGAGCTGGAGTAGTTCGTGCCCAGCGCGCGCTCGTAAGCGATGTTGCTCTGCCAGGTGCGACCCGACACAAAGTCAGGCGACATTGCGAAGAGGCTGCTCTGCGGTAACGACGCGGTCGTCAGCACGGCAGGGAAGCTGGGCGCATTGGCTGCCGTCGGCTGCAGGTTGACCGCGACACGGCGCGGATTGCCCGACAGTTCGTACGACTGCTCGATGATGGCCAGCAGCATCTGGTCGTACATGACCACCGAGCTGCCGCGCAGCACCGACTTGCCCTGCTCATCGAGTGTCCACGCAAACCCCGCGCGCGGCCCGAAGTTGTTGCCGTCACGATTGAAGGTTTCCGAGTATGGCGAACCGGCGATGCCTT
>JBKJTD010000062.1:0-21711 GCA_046590915.1 Vicinamibacterales bacterium | reverse complement strand
GCCTGTTTCAATCCGACGTCTGCGTAGTCCGCGCCTTCCGTACCGAGGTCGCGAATCGTCGTAAAGCCCGCGTCCAGCGTGGCCTTCAGATGATTGACCGCCCGCGCCACACGGAGTGACTGCGGCTGATTGAGCACCTGCGAGTTCCAGGTGGCCTCGTTGTACGGATGCAGGAGCACGTGCGAGTGGGCGTCGATGAGTCCCGGCAGCAGCGTCGTCTCCGGCAACTCGATGACCTCTGCGCCGGGCGCAGCCACCTCGCCCGCGGTGCCGACGGCGACAATACGATCGCCGCGCACGTGCACCTCGATACCCTCGCGCATCGCCGTGCCATCAAACACCCGCGCGGGTTTGAGCAGATAGCCGGCAACCGGCGTCTGAGCGGTTGGCGCGCTGCCACCGAAGCCTGCCAACGCCGCAATGACCAGAACAATTCGACTTAGTGATTTCATGACGATGTCAGCGATGTCCGTGCGCAGTGTTGTGTTTATTCTTTTCGTAATGCTGGCGGAGCAGGTCCTTGCCGTAATCGTTGCCATTGGGCGTACGCACCACCGCATGGACGTGCGCTTTGGTCGGCACACCACGCGTGCCCGGCAACGCCACCGGACTCTGATGATCAAACTCGATCAGAATCACAGGGCTGTGGATGCGGTAAAAAAAGACATCATCCGTCCCTGACCCTCCGGTCCATGCAAAGTACGTCTTGTCGAGTTGTGCGCGCACGTCGTCCATGCGGACCTTCGCATGCCCATTTGAGAGATTGCCCACGTACTCCCCCACCAACTCCAGCAGCATCGTCTTCTGCCCGACCGACAACTTCGAGCCCGGCAGCCCGGCGTACGGAATCACGGCGTTGTCTCGGAATGCGTGCGCGAGAGGAATATTGGCGGTCTTGGCGGCTTGGATCGTGGCGGTTGCGCGTTGTTCGTCGGAGAGCGCGCGCATGAAGGCGAGGCCCTTGTTCTGCTCGTCCTGCATCACCGTGGCGCCCGCAAATCGTCCATCAGGCGCCGTCACCGGTTCGGAGCCCATGAAGGTCGGTGTCATGACCACCTGGTCACCCAGGACGAAATAATTGACGATGAGATGGTGACCGTCCAACTGCCAGCCCCACGGCGCGGTGTCGGACGGCACACCCATGACGGTGAGGTGATAGAACCACTCGCTGTACTCCTCGGGCCGCTTGAGCAGGTCACCAAGGTAGCCATTGAGCTTCATCACATTGCGAGAGCGCTCGAACCCCTTCGCGCTGAGGCCGGCGCGCAACAGACCAAACGCGCGCTCACGCTGTGGATCGGTCATCTCAGTGAAGTTGACCCCCTGCCTGGCGTACCGATGCACATTGTTCCACTTCAACCACTCCTCATCATCAATCGCATACGACGTGCGGGAGCGCTGATCGGCGGTCAGTGATTGGAGAAACTGCTGGGCGGCCTCGCGGACAGGACGAGTGGAGACGCCCGTGGACTTGATGGGAAACAGGCCACCTTCGATCGTGCCCGTGGCGGTCATCCCCGTGAACGGCTCGATGGGTCTGGCCCCGCCCTGCTGAGCCACCGCGGCGGCGTGCAGCGAGGCGACAACGGCAACAAGTGCAACGGTGAGAATCTGTTTCATGGCTCTGGCTCCTTTGGGTGCCGAGAGCTTAACAGGAACCCGACAGTGGTGTTAGCCTGCCGGTGATGCGTACAAGGATGCTGAGCTCTCTGCTGTTGAGCGTGACCCTCGCCGCGATTCTGGGGTGTGGGGGCGCGCAATCGGCCACGACAGCCACGCCCGCGCGCGCGACTTTTCACAGCGAGGCGCTTGGGCGCACGATGCGCTATTCGATCGTCGTGCCGGCGGCGGCGACCTCCTCCCCGGTACCGGTCGTATATCTCCTTCACGGACACGGCGGCGAAGCCGGCGACTGGTTCACCTACTCCCGGGCGGCGTCACTCGCGAACCGCTTCAACGTCGCCGTGGTCACGCCTGAGGGTGGCAACACCTGGTACATCAATGGCGGGTCCGGGCGCTGGGGCGACTACATCGCTGACGATCTGGTTCGTGAGGTCGAGAAGCGATGGCCCGTAAAGCGTTCCCGCGACGGGCGCGCCATTGCCGGGCTGTCGATGGGTGGGTATGGCGCGTTGAACCTCGCTCTTCGGCGGCCCGACGTCTTCGGGCTGGCGGCCAGCATGAGCGGCGCGCTGGACATCACGCGCGCCAACAACGTCTTCGAAGGCGGGCGTCGCGTGGACGCGGAGGTCCTGGAGGGTTTTGGTCCTGCCGACAGCGCCACACGGCGCGACAACGATGTCTACCGTCTGGCATCGGAAGCCGACCCCTCAAGGTTGCCATACCTGCATATCGACTGCGGCGTCGACGACCCGTGGTTCAGGGTGAACCGCGAGTTTTCACAGGTGCTCACCGCGCGGGGCATCACCCACGACTTCCACGAACTACCTGGCGATCACAACTGGCAGTACTGGGATCGCCAGATCGAAGCCGTCCTCGCCCTCGCCGCGAAACACCTGAAGTAAGGCACGCGGCTACTTCGAGAACATGTTCCGCACGACGAACCCCACGTTCGCCGGTCGTTCGGCGAGACGTCGCATGTACCAGGGGAACCAGCGTTCGCCGTAGCTGATCAGGCAGCGGGTCTTCTGACCGGACGCGGCGAGCTGTTTCTGGCGTTCAGTCTGGATGCCGTACAACATCGCGAATTCGTAGCGATCGGAGGTGATCTTCCGATCGGCAATCACCTTCAGCAGGCGCTCCTGAATGCCCACGTCGTGTGTCGCGATGTGCAACAGCGCTCCCGGCTTCCTCGCATCGTCCTGCAGCAGGCGGGCACAAATCTTGAAGTAGTTTTCGTCGACGTCCGCTTTGTTGGGAAAGGCCAGCGTCGGCGGTTCGAGATAGGCGCCCTTGACCATACGAATGGCGGAGCCGAGCGCGACCAACTCTTCGATGTCCTTCTCGGTACGGAAGAGATACGCCTGAATCGCGATGCCGATGTTCGGCGTCCGCTCACGCAGGCGTTTGAAAAGCGCGATGGTGCCGTCGACATACGGAGAGCTCTCCATGTCGAGCCAGAAAAACGTTTTTGTCTCTTCGCACCGTTCGATCAGTCGCATGCAGTGACGCACACACACTTGGGGGTCCTGGTCGTAGGCCAGCTGCGTCGGCTTCACCGAAATTTGCGAGTCGATGCCTGCGGCCTGAATCAGGTCGATCACCTTGAGGTAGTGCTCACACACCTCGTCGGCCTCGCTGATGTGACTGATGTTTTCGCCCAGCCGGGTGAGGATGGTGTTGAGTTTGACGGGTTTGAGCTCGACGGCCGCGCTGATGGCGTCTTCGATCCTCTCGCCCGGCATGAACTTTTTCACGGACCGTCGAACGAACCCCGTCTGAAGGGCGTTTTCATGAATCCACGCGTTGGTGGACGCCCACAACAGGGCCTTGCGCATCACCGACATGCCGTACCTTTTCCCTTTGACCTTTTTCCTGTGGCCTTAGAAGCCTCCACCCGCGGCCGGCGCAGTCAAAACCTTGACCGCGCCACGATGGCACGTGAAACACGTCACCTTGCGAGTGCCCTCGGGCGCGGGCGTGCCCGCGTCCTTCAGCAAATCGTTGTTAATGGTCATTGTCATCGCAAACATCTTGCGCGCGAGCAGCTTGGCGGGCAGGTCGTCTTTGGCGCGGTCGGCAGGCGATCCCACGTGACAGTGGCTACACTGGACGCCGAGCGCGGCGGTCACCGAGCGCATCAAGGTTGTGACTTCCTGACGGGTCATGGTCTTGGGCAACACCTGCAGATTCTGCAAGGGCTGCGGCGCAGCAGCGGGGGCCTGACCGCCGGCAGCCTGGGCGTTTGCGACCACGGAGCCAACCGCCACGAGCACACACACCAGACCGGTCGCCAGAATCGATCGCATCATGGCCGGATTGTAGCCCAGATCCGTTCACTCCCCGAGTGTCACCACTTCGACGTCTCCAGGAATCACTCTCACGAACTGGCCCCGCTGCAGAAGTTCGCGCCCCTTGCCCCCCCGCCCGGTGACCTCGTACTTGGTAGTACTGATCGTCTGTTCCGCGCCGCGGGTGGTTTCCACCGTCATCAGATCGCGATCTCCGCGAGACGCGAGGAAGCCAATGACCCGATCGTCATCCTTGTTGAGCTTGATCAGGATCACCCCGCGGCCTGGTCCGGACAACAGGTTGACCTCCTCCGCCTTGCACAACATCGCGCGTGCCTGGCGGGTGGCCGCGATGATGATCTCGCTGCCGTTGATTTTCTGGACGCCCACAATTTCGGCACCGTCCGCCATGCGCGCGTACCGACGTCCGGCTCGCGTGCTGGCGTCCAGAAACGGCTCAAACGAGAAACGCAGGCTGTACCCGTCGCTTGAGACTGCCAGCCCGTGATTGGGCGGCGCTATCTCTGCATTCTTCGAGGTGATGACGCCAGAGACGCGCTGGTCCAGGCTGGCGGCGCCGACGATCTTCTCACCATCCTTGAATTTGAAGAACCGCTGAATCGGTTCCCCATAGCCGGTGGACGCAGGGATCTCGATGATGCGCGACGTGTACGCCACCCCAAAATTGGTGAAGAACACCACCGACGCACGCGTCGATCCCGGCAGCACCGCCAGCACCTGGTCGCCCTCGCGCACACGGGTGGTGGCCACGTCCTTGATTTCCTTCTGCCGCTTCACCCAGCCATCGCGGGTGACGATGACGACGTTGTCTTCGTCGATGATGAAGTCATCCGCAGTGTATTCCTGCTCGTTGGTCTCGCCGGAAATTTCGCTGCGCCTGGGATCCATCTTGGTGTCGCTGTACGTTTTTTTGATCAGCTCGATGTCGTCGCGGACGATCTGCCAAAGGTCTTCGTCGCGTTTGAGCAGACCGCCAATTTCTTTGGCGCGTTTGCGCTTCTGCGCGAGTTCTTCCTGGATGACAAGAATCTCCAGCCGGGCCAGACGGTAGATCTTGAGTTCGAGAATGGCGTCTGTCTGTTCGTCGTCAAGACCGAACTTCGCGATGATCTTTTTCGCCGCGTCCGCCTTGCCATCGGACTTCCGGACGATCTGCAGAATTTCATCGAGTGCGTCGAAGACCTTGGCGAAGCCCTCCAGAATGTGCATGCGACGCTCGAGCGAGGCCAACTCGTGGCTCAATCGCGCGCGTACGACACCCAGACGGAAGTGCAGGAAGTGCCACAGGATGTCGTGCAGGCTCAGGCGCTCCGGCTTGCCGAGCGCCGGATTTTCCGTTGGAATCAGGCACGTCAGGTTGACCGGGAAATTCGACTGCAGCGGCGTGTGTTTGAACAGATACGCCATCACCATGCGTTCGTCGGCGTCGCGCTTGATCTCCAGCGCGATCCGCACATCGTCAGTCGACAGATCACGCACGTCGAGCAGGTGCGGCAGCTTGCGAGAGAGGGCGACATCGGCGATGCGCTCGATCAGGGTGGACTTGTCCACCATGTACGGCACGCTCGTGATGTAAATGACTTTGGCGCCGCGTGACTCCGGGCCCATCTGCCACGTGGCGCGCAGGCGGATTGAGCCGGAGCCTGTTTCGTAGATGTCGCGGATTTCCGCGGGGGTATTGAGGATCTGACCGCCAGTCGGAAAGTCGGGGGCCTTGATGTATTTGCAGAGCTGCGCGGTCGTCATTTCGAGGCCGCTGTCGATCATCTTGATGAGCGCAGTGCAGACCTCGCCAAGGTGGTGCGGCGGGATGTTGGTGGCCATGCCGACCGCGATACCCGTCGCGCCGTTGACCAGCAGATTGGGAATGCGCGCCGGCAGGACGACCGGTTCTTCCCGGGTTCCGTCGTAGTTGGGTCGAAAGAAGACTGTGTCCTGGTCAATCTCCTGCAGGATTTCGTCGCTGATGCGCGCGAGTCGGCACTCCGTGTATCGCATGGCCGCTGCGTTGTCGCCATCGAGCGAACCAAAGTTGCCTGAACCGTCAATCAGCGGATACCGCAGCGAAAACGGCTGCGCCATGCGCACCAGCGTTTCGTACAGCGCCGAGTCGCCATGCGGATGGTAATTGCCCATCACGTCGCCAACGACCTTTGCGCATTTGCGATGTTTGGCGTCGGCAGTCAGGTTCTGCTGCCACATCGTGTAGAGGATGCGGCGCTGGACGGGTTTTAGTCCGTCGCGCACATCCGGCAACGCGCGCGAGGTGATGACCGACAGGGCGTAATTGAGGTACCGCGACTGCGCCGCGTCGTGCAGCGCCACGTCCTCATCGCCAGCAGCCAGGGGTCGCGTGGCGACGACGGGGGCCTCAGACGACGGTGCGTCAAAGAGGGAAGGTTCTTGGGGCGGACGCTTGGCCACGCCCAGATCCTACTACTTGGTACCGAACGCGTACAGCGCTTCGACGGTTCTGATGTAGATCCTGCCGTCGGCGAACGCTGGTGTGGCGTAGGTGTCTTCCGCGAGATCGTTGACGACCATCGGCGTGAGATCGCCACCGGGAGGCAGCACCGACACGGCGCCGCGCTCGCTGAAAAAGTAGAGATGCCCACCAGCGGCAACCGGCGATGCATAGTACGCTCCGAGCGCTCCGGTCAGCCGGCCCTGCTTGATCAACGCTCCCGTCTCCGGGTTCAGCGTGGTCACGATACCGCCGTCGTTGACCATGTAGAGCACTTTTTCGAACACGATCGGGGATGGCAGTTGAGGCACCGAGCGGTGGTACTTCCAGCTCACGGCCTTCTCGGTCATGTCGCCCGTGCCGCCCAGGCGAATAGCCAGCATGCCGTTCTCGGAATCGAGAGCGGCCCTGATGTACTCCCACTCAAACTTGGCGATGACGCCGTTGGCATCCAGGTCCGCCACCGCAAACCAACCGGCCGGCGGCCCTTTCGGAAACTCCACCTTGGACAACGTGCCGTCCTTATCGGCGTCCGCGGTCACCCAGGTTTCGTCTGCCGTCGGCAACACAATCTTGCGATCTGGGTCACCTTCAGGCGACCCGTAGCCATTCACGTAGATGATGCCGTTGGCGATGATGGGCGTGGACTTGATTTCCCATGACAGACCACGCACCCACCAGAGTTTCTCGCCGTTCGACGGATCGTAGGCGGTCAGCAGAAATGACCCGGGCAACAGGATCTGGTCCCGACCATCTGACGCGCGCCAGATGATTGGCGTTGCGTGACCGCTGGTCGCCTCGGGGCGCGGCGCGTTCCACCGATCCTCGCCGGTCCGCTTGTCGACAGCCAGCAGATGTGATCCCCGGCTCTGATCGAGCGCCAGCAGGATCACGTCGTTGTAGATTACCGGCGAGGCACCCATCCCATAGATGTTGTTGAACGGGCCCATTGGTTTTTTCCACAGCTCTTTGCCCGACGCGTCGTAGGCAACCAGGCCATAGTCGGGGAAGAACACGTAGACGCGGTTCTCTTCGACCGCGGGGCTGGGCGATGCGGGATTGTTGCGCTTGTCGACGACCCGGGTCTTGGTTTCCGGCGTCTGCTGCTCCCACAAAATCTTGCCGCTCTCGCGATCGATGGCAATCGTGAAGAGTGCATCATTGCGAAATGCTGTCAGGTAGATGCGGTCCTTCCAGATGATCGGCGACGAGTGGCCCTTGGGCAGCGGCAGCCGCCAGAGCATGTTCTTCTCCTGGCCGAATTCAGTGGGATAGGCCCTGCCCGCTGCGTGTCCCGATCCATTCGGTCCGCGGAATCGCGACCAGTCCGTCTGCGCTTGATTCTGATCGGCGTGCAGGACGGCCAGTGCGGCCACACACACGAGACCCAATGTGCTGACAAGAGAGGCAACGCGTCGACGGTTCGTCATAGACGCCGAGTATAGGATCATTTCCGACGCGTGAGATCGACGACGCGCACCTTGCCGTCAAACACCAACCGCACCGGCGGTCCCGGTTCCACACCTTGTGCGATGAGCCACCCCAGGGTGGGATGAAGCAACAACAACTGGTGACGGCCTGCGGGTGGGGTGTCGAAACTGAATCGGCCTTGCGCGTCAGTCCGTACCATCGGGTCAGCCGAGCTGAGCACGGGCGTTGGTGCCGCGATCGTCTGCAGGATCGCGCGAACGCCTTCGATCGGCGCGCCGTCCACGCTGACGACCTGCCCCCCGATGGCGCGACTGGTCGTCTCTGCCGGCACCGAGGCACATGCGGAGGCGAGAACGACGACGAGGGCGGTGAGGAGCCGGGTCACTCGGACCATCCTAGCTGGCGCGGCTTCGTCTTGACGACCGCGACCCCGTGCCGGCGGATGGACGGAAACCCGATGCGGCCCTCCGGCTCGATGACGCGGAAAAAGCGGTGCTCCCGGGACCTCGTCTCTCGTCCAGCGCGTGGGGACCCCCAGCCCCACGCGGTGTCTCCCCCGTCCGCACCGCTTTTTGTGCTGCGCCCTCGCGTCACTCGCAGTCGGGCCGCACCGGGTTTCCGTCCACCCGCCGGCACCATGTCGCGGGCGTTCTGGCGTCGGCGGCATTTGTCGGCCTGACGGTGCAATTGGCGCTCGCGCCAATTCGCGACTTTCTCAGTTGGCAACTTACGCAAGTCGTTGATGGCAATAGACGTTCCGATGAGGTGGGATGCATCTTAGAATGCTCGGGCGTGGTGCATGGTTCCATCTAACGGGTGGCAGGCACTCAACGGCCAGACGTCGATTGGCGCCTTCCACCTATATGAGGTTAGGCGGGTCAAGAATGATGCCGATGATCGCGCTCTTCGTCGGGCTGGCCATGTTGGCATTGGCCAGTCCGGTGCAACAGACAACATTGCCCTCAGGTGAAGCCCGCCTCCTAGCGGTCGTCGCGGCCGCGCGAGAGCGCATCGAGTTCCAAGTGGCAAGGTCGAGGTCTTCGTCATTGACCCGGCCCTCGATGACGCGACCGCTGCGGTCCTCACGCGCGAACTCCGTGCAATCCCATCGAAGCTGGTGCCGAGGACGGCAATGTTTGACCTTCCCGCTGGCTACTTCCTACTGAAGGCCATTCGAATTAGCGACGAGAGCGCTTCTGTCACCGGCACGATGGGGCCGACTCCCGCGCCACGAGATGGAGTGGTCCTTTTGGGCTGCGGCACCACCCTGATGATTGACGTCAAGAAGAACCCAGAGGGCTGGGTGGGCAAGGTCTCGTCGCTGATAGTCTGCTAGTCGAAGCACCGCTCAGAGTTAGGTGGACAGGACAACCGAGGCAAATGTGCTCCGAATGACGTTGGTCAGTATTTGTGCATGGCTTATCGGACTGGCCGTGTACGAAGGCTGGCTTCGCCTCGTATGGCGACAGAGCGTGGGGGGAGACTGGGCAGCCGTAGCCTTCTGGTCAGGCCTCGCGTTCGCTATCGCAGCTCTGGTCGTCTACGGGCCGGCAATGTTCGCGCTCCGGAAGATTCTTGGGGGCTACAAACCGGTCGTCTGGTTTCCTCTGGTTGGATCGATGCTCGGTATCGTACCTGCGGCGATGATCATGACTGTCTTCGGGGGCCGCTTCAGCGATCTCCTTTCGCCGGAAGCAAGCTTGTTCTACGTGATGTTCGCTTCGGTTGGCACCATGTTCGGCCTTGGCTATGCCTTCAATCGCGAGGCAAAATAGCATGCGGCTGACCTTCCAGGTCGACGCGCGGCTCTCAGCGGCACGGTAAGATCGGCACGTGAAGACCACGGACAATCACCGCATCTTCAGGATGACGTTATATGGACAAGTTGGTCGATGAGCTGGCCAAGGGTCGGCCGATGGAGAAGATCCTGCGCGGGTAGCCCGCCACGAGGCACGCATACGATGTCAAAGGTTCGAGTCGAAAGTTTCGCCATCTCGCTTGACGGCTACGGCGCTGGTCCTGACCAGGCCCTCACCACTCCGCTCGGCGTGGGCGGCGAACGCCTGCATGAGTGGTTCATTCCAACGGATACATTCCAGCGCGTCCACGGCGGAAAGCCCGGCACGACGGGAGTCGATGAGCAGTTCGCGTCGAGGGGATTCAGAGACATTGGCGCGTGGATTCTCGGTCGCAACATGTTCGGACCGGTTCGTGGCCCCTGGCCCGACGATGAATGGAAGGGCTGGTGGGGCACGAATCCGCCCTACAAGGTGCCGGTCTTCGTCCTGACGCATCACGCGCGCCAGCCCCTGGAGATGGAGGGTGGCACCACGTTCCACTTCGTCACCGGGGGGATTCGCGAAGCGCTCGATCGCGCACGCGAGGCCGCCGGCGACAAGGACATTCGGATCGGCGGTGGAGCCAGCGTCATCCGGCAATGTCTTCAGGAGTCGCTGATCGACGAACTGCACATCGCTATCTCGCCCATCCTGCTTGGCCGGGGTGAGCCGCTGTTCACGGGCGTGGACCTTCGGACGCTGGGATACGAATGCGTGGAGTTCGCGGCCAGCGACAAGGCCACGCACGTCGTGATCCGACGGGCGAGACTATGAAAGCCGCCGCGGCTGAAGCGCAGTCGTTGGGCTGACGAGATTCAGATTCGGGACCACCAGTAACCAGGTTTGCGCCGATCATGCGCGACCCCCAGAACTCGGATTGCGCTCTGCCAATCCAGGTAGGCAACGTGGTACGGGAATCGCGCGAACGGATGTCTGCGCGCTGGAACGTCACTCGGCAATCCGCGAACAGGATGACCAATCTCCGGCCACCGACCGACGTGGGCGAGCACACTGTCAAAGGCTTCGATAAACTCAACGCCAAGTCCGGCGCGACGGGCCTCGTACCACAGCGCCGCCGCTTCGAGTTCGGCCGCCGCCTCTGGTTCCGTCAGGAACACCGGCGTCATCGATGATTCAGACGATTCAGGATTTTCGCTCGGACATCAGGCCACGCTTCGCCGGCTGACTCGCCGTTCATCACGCGGCGGGCGCGTACCTCAATCTCGGCTGCCCACGCGGCCTCAACTTCGGCAGGGTCATCGGCGGCGCCACCGTCCAAGCTCGCGAGCAGCTCGGCGGCGACATCGGCGCGCTCATCGACTGGTAGGGCCAGTGCCTCACGGAGCAGTGCTTGGGCTCGACCGGTCATGGGCCGATTCTACACCCGGGAAGCGCAGCTCATCCATCCGTCCTACCAGACCCAGTCAGCAATAAACACGTTCGTGTCGCCCTCTTTGGCGCCGAAGCGGTTCGAGGCGAACACGAGTTTGGTGCCATCGGGCGAAAACATCGGGAACCCGTCGAACGTGTCGTTGAACGTGACCTGTTCGAGACCGGTGCCGTCGACGTTGATGAGGAACACGTCGAAGTTGCGGCCCTTCGGGTCGGTATGATTCGAGGCAAACACGAGCTTCTTGCCATCGGGCGAGAAGAAGGGCGCAAAGGCGGCCTTGCCGAGCTTGGTGACCTGCCGGGGATTGGAGCCGTCACGGTTCATGACGAACAGCTCCACCGACGTCGGCCGCCACAACGCCTGCTTGAGCAGCGAGAAATATTCGTCGAGTTCCGGGCCGGCCTGCGGATGCCGGCCGCGCCACACGATCTGCTGTCCATCGGCCGAGAAGAACGCGCCACCGTCGGGCCCTGGCATGTTGGTGAGGCGCTTCACATCGCCGCCCTCACCGTTCATGGAATAGATCTCCATGTCGCCATCACGCACGCTGGTGAACACGATGCGACCGTCCTTGGCGATGGTGGCCTCTGCGTCATAGCCAGGCGTCTTGGTCAGCTGCACAGGGTTGGAGCCGTCGATGTTCGCCTTGAAGATGTCGTACGAGTCGTACACCGCCCAGACGTAGCCCTTGCTCATGTCAGGACGGGCCGGGCACGCTGGACCACTCAGATGTGTGGAACCGTACAGCAGCGACTTGTTGTCCGGATACACGTACGCACACGTCGTCGCGCCCTGTCCGGTGCTGACGAGCTTGCGATCCGACCCGTCGGTGCGCATCGTGTAAATCTGATCACACTGCTGATCGCCGTCCATGCTCTGAAAGCTGATCCGGTTGCCGTCGGCCGAAAAATACGCCTCGGCATTCTGGCCACTTTTTGTCAGTTGCTTGATATTCCGCAGGTGCCGTTCGGTCCCGCTGGGACCGGGCACCGGGCCAGGTGTTCCACCACCGCGTTGGGCGGCGGGGGCCACCGCCAACACAGCCGCACCAATCACACACACGCCAAAAACACGAACAAACACAGAAGACTTCGCGATCATGGCAAGATCATAGCAATACTGAAGAATGCCGCGGCGGATTATCCACGTTGACATGGACGCGTTCTATGCGTCCGTCGAGCTGCGTGACCGTCCGGAACTGCGAGGGCAACCTCTGGTTGTCGGCGGATCCCCGGATTCCCGGGGCGTCGTGGCGGCCGCAAGTTACGAGGCGAGAAAATTCGGCGTCCGTTCGGCCATCCCGATGTCCAGAGCCGTCAGGCTGTGCCCTCGTCTGGTGATCATCCGGCCCAACTTCACGAAATACAAGACGGTCTCCCAGCAGGTCTTTGAGATCTTCCGCTCGGTCACTCCGTTGGTCGAAGGGCTGTCGCTTGATGAGGCGTACCTCGACGTCACCACCAACAGTTGGAACGAACCACTCGGCATGAACGTGGCCCGGCGCATCAAAGCACTCATCCAGGAAACCACCGCGCTGACCGCATCAGCAGGCGTTGCGCCAAACAAATTCCTGGCCAAGATTGCATCGGGCTGGAGGAAACCCGACGGGCTCACGGTCGTGGCTCCGGAGCGGGTCGAAACGTTTTTGCAGAAGCTGCCGGTGGATGCATTGTGGGGCGTTGGCCCGGTGACCGCGGCGCGGCTGAAGGAACGCGGGATCGTGCAGCTGCTCGATGTACGGACAGCCGATCCCTCCGTGCTGCATGCGGCGGTTGGCAACTCCGCAGACTGGCTGATCCGTCTGGCGCACGGTCAGGATGATCGTCCAGTGCAACCCAACAGGCCGGCAAAGTCCTCATCGAGCGAGTGCACCTACGCCGAGGATCTCACCGACATGGCCCGCATGCGCGAGGAGGTCGCCGGGATGGCGCGCGAAAACGCCGACTGGCTCGCCACACGCGATCTGCTCGCGCGCACCCTGACGATCAAGGTGCGCTACAAGGACTTCACCACGATCACCCGCAGCCACAGCACCGCACCGACGCGGAACCCCGACCAGCTGGTGGCGCGCGCACTCGCGTTGCTCGACAAGACCGAAGCCCACCAGAAGCCAGTCCGACTTCTGGGTACGGGCGTCCACAATCTCGTTGGCCTTGCGGATTTCGACGATGACGACGACCGGTGGCCGTTGTTGCGATCTCTGAAGTAGAAGGCATCGCGGCGATGCCTCAGTTCATCGTCACGCTTCGATGAGGACTTTCAGGCGTGCCAGATCGGCCTCCAACGCTGTTTTCATGGGCCCGCTGACCATGAACTCAGGCACAAACCCCAGGCCGTGCAGCGCTCCGGTGTTGTGAATCTGTACCCTGGATCCTTCGCGAGATCGCTGCACCGACAGCCGCGAGGCACCTCGCAACGGACCGTCGACGAGTTTGAGCACGAGCAAGTGGGGAAAGTGCACCGTCTCCACTTGGGTGGTCCACGTGAACTCCTTGCCCAACAGCGCACCGTGATGCGTGACTCGAGCGCCGGGCTGCAGCGCGGCGTCGTGAATCTCGACGGACTTCACGGCGTCCATCCACTCCGGCGATCGCTGCGGATCAAACAACACTGCAGCAATGTGCGCCGGCGATGCGCCGATCTCAATCTCGGCTTTGACGTCAATCATTGGTTGGCTCAGACCTTGCGGGCGAGTGTCTTGAAGTGCGCTTCTGCGTAGGCCACGCCGCCGGTTTCGTCGAGGTTGACCTCGAAGTCGTAGCCATCTTCGGTCAACTTCTGCCTGACGTGATCAATGACCCGCATCGCCAACGGGCTGAGTTCATCACGGGCCTTGTCGGGCTCGGCAAGCAGCGTCACCCACGCCTCGCGCTGACCGCGTGACGGTTTTTTGGCGACCTGATACCCATTACGGCACTTGTGAAGGATATAGGCCTTCAGATCATCCTCGGGCATCGTCTTCACCCGATCCCAGGATTCGACCCAGCGTCTCGTTCTCGGCAACATTACCCGTCTATTGTGCCATGGCCGCGCGCTCGGGCGCGCTGGACGCGGCGACCAGGTCGGCGAAGTGCTCAGTGCCGGGTAATCGTCACCTTTCTGACTGTCACCGGAAACTTCGGCGTCTCCCCGTACACCGCCACGCCGGAGATTTTGGCCACGGTCTCCATGCCCCGAATGACACGGCCGAACACGGCGTATCGGTTGTCGAGCGAGCTGCACTCGCCGGTGCAAATGAAGAACGAGGTGGTGGCGCTTGCGGGATCGTCCGCGCGGGCCATCGAGAGAATGCCGGGCACATGCGGCGTGGGCGTGAACTCGGGCTGCAGTGTGTGAATCAACGCGGCTTGTTTTTCTGTGAGCGGTGTTGTGCGATGCGCGGGCGAACCGGTCTGAATCACGAAATTCGGTGCCACGCGATGAAACGGCGTGTCGTCGTACACGCCGGCAGCGCCAAGCTGCAGGAAATTGCGCACCGTTTCCGGAGCGAGCACCGGCAGGAACTCCACCTCAATCTCGCCCATCGTCGTATCAAGGACCGCCCGGTATTTGGCGAGATCCTCTGCGGTCGCTTTCGCAAACGGATCGACCACGGCTGGCGGCGTGTCGCGAATCGTGACCTTGTTGATGGTCACGCGTTCCTTCGCCATGTTCTTGTCATCAGCATCAATCGCCGAGATCGCCTGCACGACGTCGATGCCTTCGACGAGCCGGCCGAAGATCGAATATTGCCCGTCGAGGGCCAGTTGCGGATTGGCGGAGACGAAGAACTGCAATCCGCCGCTGTCCGGTTGGCCCGGTGCCAGCACTGCGCTCACCGTCCCAATCGTGTGTGACTCGGCACTCAATTCCCGGCGCAACCGGTTCATGCCACCGGTGCCGTACGCGGCGCTCTTGCCGGCATCCTTGCTGATGGGATCACCACCCTGGATGATTCCGTACTTGATGACCCGATGAAAGGTCGTGCCTTCGTAGGCGCCGCTTCGGGCGTTCTGGATAAAGAAGCCGACGTGGTTGGGCGCCGCCTTGGGGAGGAGCTCGAAGATGAACGTGCCCTTCGACGTCTCGACGACCGCCTGTTTGTTGGCCATGTCGACCGCGGTGAGCGGTGTTGTGAAAAACGCCGGGCGCTGAGGTGCCGTTTGTGCGAGGAGCACAAGGATCGTTGGAATCAGCCACATGGAGTCAGGTTACCGCAAGCCAACCTGAGGTAGATTGTCAGAAATGACTGCATCCCTTCTTCGCCGTACCGGCCTCGCCACCGGCCTGCTCGCCCTGTCGGTCGCCTGTGCGGCGAGACCGCCCCAGACGCTGGCTCAACTCCCCGACATCGACACCGCACGGGTGCTCGCCGACATTACTCGCCTTTCTTCAGACCAGTTCCAGGGGCGTGCGCCGGGGGGCGAGGGCGAACGCCTGACGGTCGAGTACCTGACCGCACAGTTCAAGGCCGCGGGGCTTGAGCCGGGCAATCCGGACGGCAGCTACGTGCAGAACGTGCCCCTGATCGGACTGCGGCCAGTGGTGACCGCGCCATTCACGCTCAAACAAGACGGCAAGTCGCGAACCCTGCGCGTGCTTGGCGACGTGGTGCCGTTCAGCACGCGCGTGGCGGGCGAAGTCTCCCTGGCCGACTCAGAAATGGTCTTTGTCGGGTACGGCATCCAGGCGCCTGAATTCCAGTGGGACGACTTCAAGGGCGTCGACGTGAAGGGTAAGACCATCGTGGTCCTCGTCAACGATCCACCAATCGCGGGCAGGAGCCCGGGCGATCTCGACCCGGCGGTGTTCGGCGGCAAGGCGATGACCTACTACGGCCGCTGGAGCTACAAGTTTTCGAAGGCGGCCGAATTGGGTGCGGCCGGTGTGCTCGTCGTTCACGAAACCGGGCCAGCCGGCTATCCGTTCTCGGTGGCGCAGGGCATGGGCGGCGAACGGTTCAATCTGGTGACGCCGGACAAGAACATGAGCCGCGCGGCTGTGGAAGGCTGGATTTCGCTCGAAGCAACCACAGACCTCTTCACGTCCGCGGGCCTCGACTTCGATGCGCTCAAAGCGACGGCCGCCACGCGCGACTTCAAGCCGGTGTCACTCAAGACCACGGCGTCGGTCACGCTCAAACAGGAAATGCGGACCCTCGACTCGAAGAACGTCATCGCCAAAATCACCGGGAGCGATCCCGTGCTCAAGGACGAATACGTCATCTACTCAGCCCACTGGGATCACCTCGGCGTGACGACACAACCGCGCGACGGCGATGCGATCAACAACGGCGCGATGGACAACGCCAGCGGCACGTCCGCGATGCTCGAGATCGCGCGCGCGTTCAGGAAGATTGACCCGACGCCCAAACGCACCATCCTCTTCCTTGCGGTGACCGCCGAAGAGCAGGGCCTGCTCGGCTCGGAGTTCTACGCCACCTTCCCGCTGTATCCGCTCAACCGCACCCTCGCCAACATTAACGTGGACGGCATGAACATGTGGGGACGGACGTCGGATCTCACGGTTCTAGGCTTCGGAGCATCGGACCTTGACGACTATCTCGCCACCGCAGCCGGCGAACAGAACCGCACGCTGATTCCCGATCCCGAGTCAGAGAAGGGGTTTTACTATCGCTCTGACCATTTCAACTTCGCAAAGGTGGGCGTCCCCGCGCTCTATACCCATTCCGGCGCCACGTTCATTGACAAGCCTGCGGGGTACGGTCAGCAGAAGCGCGATGAGTTTCTCAAGCGCGACTACCACACGCCCTCTGACGAGATGAAACCCGACTGGGACGTCGCCGGCCTGGCACAAGATGCCAAGCTGTTATTGGCCGTGGGGTACCGCGTCGCAATGGCCGCCACGTACCCGGAGTGGAAACCAGGCAACGAGTTCAAGGCCGCCCGCGACAAGATGTTGAACCGATAGGTCAATTCGATTTCCTGACCACCCACGTCGTCATCGATCGCTGCCCATGGACGATGGTGGTCTTGAGCGGATCGAGCAACGCGCCGTAGTGGTTGGTGAGGCGCATCAGTTGCGCCTCATCAACCAGATACCGCTCTGATCCGTCCGGCAGGGACGCGCGTCGGCCATCGAGCCATCGGACTTGCGTTTCGATGCCTGCCGACGACGCGAGCCTCGCGAAGAACAGTCCGCCCGGCCTCAACACCCGGAACAGTGCACTGACCATCCCCTCAAAGTGGGCATCGCCTCTCGCAAAATGCAGCACGGCGCTGCAAATGACGACGTCGAAGTGGCTGTCTGCAAATGGCAGGGCATCAAGCGACGCGGTTCGGGCGTGGTCATCGTCGACGGGATGACTGAGCTCCGCCGCAACCTCGCGGAATGCCGCTACAGCACGAAGGTTCTCGTCCACGCCGTACACGTCAAACCCTTCGCGAAGCAGGTAATGTGCGTTGCGGCCGGAGCCGCACCCGGCGTCAAGGATCCGATCGGTCCGATTGATGCGCCCCTTCAGCAGCTGATCAAACAGGTAGATGTCGATGTTGCCGAAGGTCTCTGCCAGGTTCATGTGGGCTGCTCCTGAAGAAGTGTAAACTCCGCCGTATGCGAACACTCCATCGACCTCTTCGAATTGTGGCCTTGGCGCTGATTGCCGGTGCCGTGGTGTCAGCGCAAGGCCGCGGCGGAGCACCGCAGGCACCTATTGACGAGGCCCGCGCCCGGCAGCTCTACGTGAGCAACCGGCACGAGGACCATCCGCCAGCCAACTATCAGGCCGCGATTGATGCAAAGGCCAAGGAAGACGCCAGGTACGTCGACGCCTGCCGCGGCGTGATGGAGTGCACCAAGATCTCCTATCGCAGCAGCGTTGGGGACATGGATGTCCCCGGGTACCTGTTTCAGCCGCTCAAGAAGGGTGCCGCGCGCAGCACCCCCGCCATGATCTGGGTGCACGGCGGCGTCCATGGCAACTGGGGCATTTCATATTTCCCGTTTGTGCGGGAGGCGGTGCAGAAGGGGTACGTGATCATCGCCCCGGAGTACCGCGGCAGCACCGGGTATGGCGAGAAACACCATAAGGCGATTGATTATGGCGGGTATGAAATCGACGACACGATCAGCGCCGTCGACTACCTGAAGACGCTCCCGCACGTGAATCCTGATGCGCTCGGCATCATGGGCTGGAGCCATGGCGGATTCATCGCGCTGCATTCGGTGTTTCGCGAGAAACATCCGTTCAAAGCGGCCGTCGCGATGGTGCCGGTGACGAACCTGTTCTTCCGGCTGTCCTACAAGGGCCCGAGTTACCAGCGCAGCTTTGCGACGATGGAGAGAGTGCTGGGATTGCCGTTCGAAAAACGGGAGATCTACAAGGAGCGGTCCCCGATCTATCACGTGGACAAGCTGCAGGTCCCGGTGCTCGTGCACGTGGCGACGAACGACACTGACGTCAACTTCGAAGAGGCGGAGCAGATCATCGACGCCTTACGCGCACGAAAACCCAAACTCGCGCAGACCAAGGTGTATGTCAATCCGACACCAGGTCCCGCAAGCGGGGGTCATACGTTCAACAGGCGAACCAATACCGATCTGCTCGAGCGAGATGACTCGCCGGAGCAGATCGATTCGTGGAAGCTCGTCTGGGCGTATTGGAAGAAGCACCTCGGCAAGTGAGGTGCGGCTCCGTTACGCGCCCTTGATCGGCGCGGCGTCGTCGAGCACGAAGGTAATCATCATGTTTACCTGATACTCGGTGACCTTGCCGTCGGTCACGCGCACGTGCTGTTCCTTGATCCAGGCGCCCCGGATGTTGCGGATCGTCTGAGCGGCGCGCGTGAGACCTGCGTGAATCGCGTCCTCGAAGCTCTTCGTGGACGTGGAGCTGATTTCGGAAACTTTGGCTACTGACATGTCCGGAATCGTACCGGACGACCTCGCGTGGCCGGAGTACCCAATTGCACAGGGGCATCACGTTTCGTCGGCCAAGCGTGCTCAAAGTGTCGTAACACACCCGGCTCTTATTGCAATTGGGACTGTATTGCGTCGCGCAGTTCGTTGTATCCGAGGCGCATCAGCGGCCGGCCGTTGATGAAAAACGTCGGCGTGCGATTGGCGCCCAACGCGTTGCCATCCTGCTCATCCTGGGCGATGCGTCGACGAATCTCAGGGTCCGCGCTGGCGGCCTTCAACTGGTCCAGATTGAGCCCCACCAAGGGCGCATAGGTCAGCAACAGGTCAGGCCGTGGCGCAGTATGGCTGGCCCATTCGGGCTGCCGGAGCATCACGATTTCGAGATACTCCCAATACTTGTTCTGCGCCCGGGCCGCTTCAAGCAGCGTCGCGGCGTAGACCGAGTTCTGATGCAGCGGCATGTAGCGGATCACCAGCTTCACCCGCCCGTCAAATTCCTGCATCACCTGCTTGACGATTGGATACATCGCCCGGCAGGACTCACACTCCGGGTCAAAAAACTCGACAACCGTGACTTTGGCCTGCTCAGCGCCCTGAGTCGGACTGTACGGCCGCACAAGCAACGCCTCGATCGACGCACCGGGCGCACCGGCCGGTGTGGCCGACGCGGCGGGCGACGGCTCGGGCATGGGCTGCGTCGGGGTGTAGAAGTTCGCCGCCAGCACAAACCCGACGATCACCACCCCGGCAATCACGGCCATCGTCAGCTTATTGATCTTCACGAAGAGTTCCTTTCACGCGAACACGAAACCAGGCCAGGCATCCGGCCATGACCACAAAGGCTGAGAGCGCAAGCAGCGGAATGGTAATGAACCCGAGCCATTCGATCTGCCGATCGGTGCACGACACCCCCTTCGCGCAGGGCGTGATGCTTTCCGGAATGAGATGGTAGTACAGAAGGTTGTGGTAGATGGCGACTGCCAAGCCCGCCAGGACAAGGGGCCACAGGTAGGAGGCCACCCGGCGGTCGCGCGCCAGCAGGCCGACGGATGAAATCACGACCAGCGGGTACATGGCGATGCGCTGATACCAGCACAACACACACGGGGGGAGCAACATGACTTCACTGAAGAACAGGCTCCCGAGGGTGGCCACCAGGCTGACCAGCCACACGCCGAACACAGGGACCCAGATGCGGTCGTCAGACACAGGCGTACAGATTATCGCGGCCGACGGGATTGGATGATTCCTACTCGCCTGGCGGCGATCCATTTTTCGAGCTGTTTCGCGATGTCACCGGCGGCCGACGTCCATCCTTGTGCCGACTCGATCGCGCGGTTCTTGTTCTTGAATTCGACGCGGTCGGAACCAGCGGCCATGTGGAGCGTCACGTGGAGCAGTGCGTGGCGCGTGGGTGGATTCATCGACGGCGACGAGGCCCCACCCGAGCGCGAAGGGCCCAGGCCAAACACCACCTTCGGCACCGTTACGGAGCGCTGAATGACGTCGACCACGACGTCCGCTTTGGACTCGGCATCGACGATGGTCAACACCGTGCCCTTTTTCTGACCAGCCAGTGCCGCCGCCAGCTGGTCGAGAGACTGCCTCCGCGCGCCCAATTCGTCGGGATGTCCCCCATCAGCGGTCTGGAGATACACCCGTATCAAATTCGCGGACGGCTGGACGGCAATGGCCGCTGCTTGTCCGCTCCCGCCAACAAACGCCAACACCAACAAGAGGCTGGTCATGTTCTCAGCTTAGAGCAGATCGTTGTCTTCGGAGCCCATTCACAGATTCGGCGCCAGCCACCGTTCGGCGTCTTCCAGGCTCATGCCCTTGCGCTTGGCGTAGTCGGCAAGCTGATCGCGGCCAATGCGACCCACGTTGAAGTACTTCGCCTGCGGATGGCTGAAGTACATGCCGCTGACCGACGCCGCGGGCCACATGGCGAAGTTTTCCGTGAGCGTGATGCCGATCGCCGGCGCGTCAAGCAACTCGAACAACGTCTTCTTTTCGGTGTGGTCCGGACATGCCGGGTACCCGAATGCCGGACGGATGCCGCGATACTTCTCGGCCGCGAGTTCCTCGGTCGTGAACTGCTCGTCCTTGCCGTAGCCCCAGTCCTTGCGCGCCTGCGCGTGCAGGTACTCGGCAAACGCCTCGGCCAGCCGGTCAGCCAGCGCCTTCGTGATGATCGCGTTGTAGTCGTCGTGTTGCGCTTCAAACTCCTTGACCAGCTCGTCCACGCCGATGCCCGTGGTCACCGCAAACGCACCGATGTAATCGGGCGCCATGCTCTCTTTCGGCGCCACAAAATCAGCCAGTGATCGATTCGGACGCGCATCAGCGATCGGCTCCTGTTGGCGGAGCATGTGGAAGCGCGCCAACTCCACATTCCGGGCATCGTCCTTGTAGACGACGATGTCGTCGCCGAGGCTGTTGGCGGGCCAGAAGCCATAGACACCGCGTGCGGTGAAACGTCTCTCGGCAACGATGCGCGTCAACAGCGTCTGTGCGTGGTCGTACAGCTCGCGCGCGGCAGGACCGTAGTCGGGATGTTCGAAGATGGCCGGGAAGCGACCCTTCAGTTCCCAGGCCGAGAAGAAGAACGTCCAGTCGATGTACGGGATGATGTTCTCAAGGGGTTCATTCTCAAGCACGCGTTTGCCGACGAACCACGGCACCGCGACTTCTAGATTGTCCCAGTCGGTCTGCAGGTGATTGGCTTTGGCGGCTTCGTAGGTGAGAATCGCGCGTTCACTGCGGTTGGCGTACTTCACGCGCAGATCTTCC
>JBKJTD010000247.1:0-4786 GCA_046590915.1 Vicinamibacterales bacterium | reverse complement strand
CGCGGATGTCGGCATCCGCGCGCAGATCAACCGCCTCGGTGCGCTCGGGCCACGGCCACGTTACATCCAGGCCGACATCGCCGATCGGCGGCAGATGGAGGATGTACTGGCACTGCTGACACACGGGGGCCAGCGGATTCACGGGGTCATTCATGCGGCCCTTGCGCTCAACGATCGCAGTCTTCGTCGCATGGACGAGGCCCGGTTCGACGACACGGTGCGCGCCAAGATCCGCGGCACGGTCGTGCTGACCGAGACGCTGGGGCGAGCGGCGGAAGACTGGCTCTGTTTTTTCTCCTCGGTGCAATCGCTGTTCGGTGCGGCGGGGCAGGCCAACTACGCGGCCGGCAGCACCTTCGAGGACGCCTACGCCGCGGCCGCGCGACCGTCGCTGCGGGCGGCGGTGCACGTGATCAACTGGGGATATTGGGGTGAGGTGGGCGTGGCCTCCGACGACCAGTCCCGCGCGCGCATGGCGCAGCAGGGTGTCGGTTCGATCTCGCGGCGGGAAGGTGTCGACGCCTTCTTTCGAACGCTGAACAACGCCGTCGATCAACTGGTGGTGTTCAAACAGGCTGCGATCGCCGAGCCCGCAGTGACGCCGATGATGACGGGCACCACCGCGCTGCAACGCGGCAGTGGTCCGATCGGGCAGATCGTGGCTGACGCACTGAAGATCCCGGTGTCCCGAATCACGCCGACCGCGCGCCTGGAGTCGTTGGGTGTGGACTCGATTCTTGCGGTCGTGCTCACCGACAGACTCGAAGCGGTGTTCGGACGACTGCCGCGGTCACTCGTCTTCGAATATCAGACCGTGGATCAACTGTCCGCCTATTTCGCCGAACACCATGCGGAGCGTTGGCAGACTCTGCAGCCGGTCCACACGGCGTCCCCCACTCGCGTGGCGCCTCCGACACCGGTGGAGCCCTCGGCGGTACGACTGACGCCGGTGCGGCGACCCGACGGTCACGCCGACGCCATCGCAGTCATCGGGATCAGTGGCCGCTTTCCGGGAGCGCCGAACCTGCGCGCGTTGTGGCGGAACCTGCGCGCGGGAACGGATGCCATCACTGAAATTCCACGTGAGCGCTGGGACGCCGACCGGTACTACGACGCGTCCCCGACGCCCGCCGCAGGGCGCGCACGCAGCAAGTGGGGCGGTTTTATTGCGGACGCCGACAAGTTCGATCCGCTGTTCTTCAACATCGCGCCGGCCGAAGCCGATCTGCTCGATCCGCAGGAGCGGCTGTTCCTGCAAACCGTGTGGGAGACCATGGAGAGCGCCGGGTACACACGCCAGCGCCTGTCGGCGCTTCAACTGTCGAGTGGCCTCGGCGTGGGCGTGTTCGTGGGCGCCATGTACCAGTTGTATCCCTGGGTGGTGCCCTCGCCGGTGACGTCGACCGTGTCGTACTGGTCGATCGCCAATCGCGTGTCCTACTTCTTCGACCTCCACGGGCCGAGTATTGCCGTCGACACGGCCTGCTCATCGTCGTCTGTCGCCCTCCATATGGCGTGCGAGAGTCTCCGGCGAGGAGAGGTGGTGTGCGCCTTTGCCGGTGGCGTGAATCTCACGCTCCATCCGAACAAATACCTGGCGTTGCAGGGAGCCGGGATGCTGGGATCTGAACCCGTCAGCCGGTGCCTCGGACACGGCGATGGTTTTGTGCCCGGGGAAGGAGTTGGCGCGGTGCTGCTCAAGCCCCTGGCTCAGGCTGAGCAGGACGGCGACGTCATTCACGCGGTCATTACCGGGACGCGTGTCCATCACGCCGGCCGAGGCAATGGCTATCGCACGCCAAATCCGGTCACGCATGCACACTCGATCGCGCGACTGCTCGATGAGGCGGGCACGTCCCCAGCGGGGATCGACTACGTGGAAGTGGCCGCCAATGGGATGTCCCTTGCCGAGTCGATCGAGCTGGCCGCGCTGGCCCGGGTCTTCCGCGCGGCGGAGACCGGGCGACCTGTGCCGATTGGCTCGGTGAAATCCAATCTCGGTCACCTCGAAGCCGCGTCCGGCATGTCGCAACTCGCCAAGGTGGTGCTGCAGCTGCAGCACGGCGAACTGGCACCATCCCTTCATGCCGACCCGAACGGCGCTGCGCTCAACATCACGCAGTCACCGTTCGAGGTGCAGCAGATGGTGGGGGAATGGCCACGGGTGGACGGACGTCCACGACGGGCCCTGATCAATTCCATCGGCGCCGGTGGCACCAACGCCCACATCGTGATCGAGGAATACGTGCCTCCGACGCCGGTGCCGACGATGGCCGACATGGGACCGGCCCTGATTGTGCTGTCAGCTCGAACTGCCGAGGCCCTGATGGACGTTGTCGGTCGCCTTCGTCATCACCTCGAAGACGAGGAGGTCCGCCACGCGATCCGGCTACACGATCTGGCGTACACGCTGCAGCTGGGCCGTGAGGCATTCGGCGTGCGCTTGGCGGTGGTGAGTGCCTCGATCGGTGACCTCAGCGAACAACTCGGCGCGGTGCAGGCCGGGACGCCGATTGACGGCATTCTGGTCCGCGGCCAGCTCGGTGGAGCCGATTCCGGTGTGACCGCGCTGGTCGCGCTGGTCGGCGGCGACGCCGGCCGGTCGTTTGTCAACACGCTGATACGCGACCGCGACCTGGAACGTCTCGCGCGGTTGTGGGTCGGGGGGGCGGACCTGCCGTGGATCGCACTCTACGACGATGCGCGCCGTTGCATTGATCTGCCCACCTATCCCTTTGAACGTCGCCGCTGCTGGGCTCAGGCACCGTCGGTCGATGCCGTCGAGGTCGTCGATGACGGGATTGCCGCCGGCGTGAGGCGCATCGTGGCCGACATCGTGAAGGTCGATCCGGCCGAGATCGAGGACGACCGTCCACTGACGGAGTACGGCGTGGAGTCCATGTTGTCCACCCTGATCATGGAATCGATCCGTCGTCAATTTGGGAGCGCGGTGTCGCTGGCGGCCATGCTGGAACACCCGACGCTCCGGGCATTGACTACCTACGTCACTGCCGTGGCGGCGGCGCCGGCCGCGCTCACGCAGGCGACACCACCGGAACTGGTGGCGATTCAGCCTTCGGGCACCAGGCCACCGAGCTTCTTTGTGCATGGTCTGGTGGGATTTGCGCACCTCTACAAGAAGATCGCCGCCGCGCTCGGGCCTGACTATCCCGTGTATGGGCTGCAGGCCCGTGGCGTGGACAGCCGACAGGCGCCCTTCAGCGACATACCGTCGATGGCCGCGCACTACGTGGAATGTGTCCGCATGGTGCAGCCGGAGGGCCCGTATTTTCTCGGAGGGTATTCCTCCGGAGGCGTGATCGCCCTGGAAATGGCGCGGCAACTGGTGGCAGATGGCGCGTCGGTGGGGCGGGTGTTCCTGCTCGATACGTACGCGCCCACCGCGGAGACCACTGACGCGATGGAACAGGCGATCGACTACACGCTCAGGTCGGTGATGACGGCGAACCTCTTTCTGACGGGCACTGCGCACCAGGCGTCGTGGATCACGCCGGATGAACTCGACGGCATTGTTCCGGACCAGCACGTTGTCCATCTGCTGAAACGCATCGAGGCTCGCGGGACCGTGCGGCTGGACCCGGATCAGATGTACCGGATGCTGCGGGGATCGATCGATGTATCCAACAGCACCGGCGAGGCGTTGAAACGATACGACCCGCCACCCTATGAGGCATCACCCGTCGTCTGGTTCAAAGCCATGCGGCAGTTCATCGATGAGGGCAATGCGCTGGCATTGCCGCCCAGGAGTCTGGACGTCGGCGACCGTGACGCGGCATGGCGGTCGTGCGTGCCGGCCGGACTGGATACCTTCGAACTCGATTGTGATCATTTCGGTCTGCTCGACGAACCAGTGGTGACTCGCGTTGCGGCCGAACTGGCGGCGTACATCACTCACAGCGCGGTGCCGGCAGTCGAGGCGCCGCGCACGCCGTTTACCGTGCACCACGGGCGGGAGAGCCGCGCCATGGTGATTGGCGGGGGCATCGCCGGCCTCGTGGCGGCGAGAGTCCTGGCCGATCACTTCGATCAGGTCACCATCCTCGAGCGCGATCGGTTGCACGCCGGCGCGGCATGGCGCAAGGGCATCCCGCAAGGCAACCATCTGCACAATCTGCTCAAAGGTGGCCTCAACGTCCTGTGCGATCTGTTCCCTGGATTCGATGCGGATCTGGTCGAACAGGGCTCGGTGCCGTTTCGAGTGGGCTTCGATCTGCGGCAGGAAGACGAACTGGGCCTGTGGCCACAGCGCGACTTCGGCATCACGCACTATTGCCAGTCCCGGCCGCTGCTGGAGTGGTGTCTGCGCCGACGCCTGCAACAGGTGGCCAACGTGCAGATCGAAGATGAGGTCGATCCCCAGGAGCTGTTCTGGTCGAAAAGCGGCGCGCGGGTGCTCGGCGTGCGAGTGGCCGATCGCGATGGGCGGGTGGACGAGTACCGTGCGGACCTCATCATCAACGCCACGGGTCGCAGCGAGCGGATCCTCCGCCAGGTGCAGGAGCGCGGGTGGGCGGCGCCAGAGGAGACGCGCATTCCTGTCGATCTGGGGTACTCGACGTGCCTGTTTGAAATCCCGGACGATCCGGCGCGGCCCTGGAAGGGCGTGTACGCGTACAGCAGCGGCGCCGGTGAGGGCGCCGCCCGCCAGGGCGGTTCGATTCTCCCCATCGAACACAACCAGTGGATTGTGACGCTGGGCGGTCGGTCGGGGAGTTATCCGCCGACTGACATCGAAGGTTTTCTGCGGTTTGCGCGCCAGCTCAAC
>JBKJTD010000437.1:0-5936 GCA_046590915.1 Vicinamibacterales bacterium | reverse complement strand
GCGATTCCTACCTTCGGGACGTGGGCGGCACGATGCCCTTGATGCGCATGTAGGTCACCAGATTGCCGTAGTGTTCGTTCACGTGGCCCGCGTTATTGATGAGTGCCGCCGCGCGCGCAGCCTTGGCCATGCCGAACGGCATCTCGATCGTTTCGCCGGCCGTCTTGTCTGTCAGCGCCTGGTACACCGCATCACAGTACGCCACTGATCCATCGTAGGCCTTGACGATGTCGGCCTTGGCGGTGAGCTTCTCGAACGCCGCTTCCTCCTGCGGTGACTTCTCGCCCTTGGCGGCCGAACAGAAGACGTAGTTCGCGCCGGCTGTGTGGGCGACGATCTGCCCGAACGTGCGCACCGCGTCGACTGGCTTGAATGCGTGAATGTCCTGCGAGACATCCATGGCCGAGTCCTTCATGTTCTTCTTGGCGCCGTCCCACGACGCCCGAATCGCATCGCTCACCGGTTGGGCCATCCCCCCGCCCGTCTGCGCCTGAGCGCCGCCCGCCGCCATCGCCACCACACCCGCCATCACCACGCCCGTCAGTTGCTTCATGTTCATAGGCACCTCACTCCTTGTCAGCCCCCCAGCGCCCTAACTCGCTCGCGGAACGCCTTCCAGTTGGCTTCTGCCGTCGCCAGAATACCCGCAAATCGCCGTGGTGCACCGCGGCCGGCGGCGCCCCGATACGCTTGCCGAAGCGCTTGCCTGCCGGCTCATCGCGCAGGACTCGAGAATATGGCGATCCTTGGCGACCCGGCCGAAGTGCTCTACAGCTGAAGCGTGCAGCCGGGCCCGATGAGGTCCAGCGGCCGCCGCGAGGCTGATCCTCCCTCCACACTGTGACCGAGGCGTGAATCGGGCCGCTATTTGAGAGGAATCCGAAAGAGATTCCGCTGATCGTCACGTTTGGTCAACACGTACGCCGACGGATCGGAACCCGCCGCCACACCGGTGGCGTCCAGCCAGCGGGCCCCCGGTACGCCCGTCTCCCACGCCTCAATTGCCGAGGTCGCGTCTGGAGGAAACGCGGGAAACAGGTGGCCGCGTGGGACCGGCACCAGGAGCACGCGGTTAAGGTGGCCCATCACGGTTGCCAGGAACAGGTGTCCCGCGTCCGCCGACCAGGCGGCGCTGCAGATGCCCTGGCACAGGTACTTCGGCTCTCCGCCGCGGAGAGGAATGGCAAAGACGCCCGTGAGACTTTGCTTCGCGACCGGGGAGGCCATCGAGACCAGCGCCCACTGGCCGTCCGGCGTCACGCCCATGGGCTGGAAAATGGGACGGTCGAGAATGCGCGTGCGTCCCGAGCCGTCGCGCTTGATACGATCGAGAAAGTTGGCGTGTTGCCCACGCGCGCGGAAGATCAGGTCGTCATCCCCGCTGAAGAAGACGTAGTCGGCGCTCTCGACCAATCGGCGCGGCGCCGACGTTTTGTCAAGCGCGGTCAGCCACACCTGCCGATCGCCCATCTCGCTCGTGACATACGCCACGGTCTTCTCATCGCGCGAGATGTCGTAGTCGAGATGGGGCACGTCCAGGAGGGTCTCCGTCCGGCCGGTCGCGACGTCGATCAGAGACAGTTGGAGCTCGGACGATCCGGCTCGCCGCACGAGGCAGAAGACTCGCTTGCCGTCCTTCGCCATGCGCGGCGCCATCACGAACCCTTCGGAGGACAGGAGCCGCTCGCCGCCGCTGTCGCGCACCCAGAGCGCGCTTGACTGGCGGCCGACTGGCACGAACCCGGCGGCCCGATCGGGCGCGCGCCAGCCTCGCCGTCAAACGCCACCAAGCGGCACAGATCCCATCCGCCAGTCCTGTTCATCTCGACCACGAGGATCGACTTGCGATCGGGTGAGATCGCAGAGTAGTGCACCATCGCGCGGTCGTGCGGCGGAAAATAGATCACCCGCTTCTGCGCCCGGCTCGCCGTGGACGTGACAACGCCCATGTGGAGACCGCCGCCCTCAATCTCCGAGAACAACAACCGCTGGTCGTCAATCCACGTGAGACCGGCGGCGTTTGGAAGGACCTGCGTGGCCTCGCCGCCAATGACCGGAACGCTCCAGGTGCTCCATCCGCCGCGATCGACGACGGTGTATGCGATGCGATTGCCATCGGGCGTGAAGACCGGCCCGTACTTTGGGCGCGGATCGTTGGTCAGTTGCTTCGCCTCTCCGTTGGGCAGCCGCTTGACGTAGATCTGGTCCCCACTCATGAACGGCTCGCTCCCGCGGATGAACGTCACCATCGTCCCATCGGCCGAGATGCCCGGCGCAACCGCGGAGTCAGCGAAGTTCGTGATCTGGACGAACTCGCCCGCCGCAGGAGGAGGCGCCGATGATGTGGTGAGCGCCCACACCAACACGACCGCGGCTCCCGCCAAGCCGACACCCGCCGCGATCCACGTGCCTCGCCGGAGGGGGCGCGTGACAGGCGTGGACACCGACGGTCCCCGCACACGGACCGACGTGGACGAATCCGCTAGCCCGCGCGAAACGGCGTCCAGATCCACAGCCAGATCCCGCGCGGTTTGATACCTGCGCTCCCGGTCTTTCTCGAGACACTTGCAGACGATGCGCCGCAGGTCCTCGGCAACGGAGTCACCGAGCCGAGCCGGCTCGCGCGTCAAAATCGCCGCAATGGCCTCGGCCACGCTGCCGTCGCCAAGGGGATGGGCATGCGCGACCATCTCATACAGGACCGTGCCGAGACTGAAGAGGTCCGAGCGTTCGTCGATACCCTCGCCCTTGACCTGCTCGGGCGACATGTAACGCACGGTTCCCGCGACGACGCCCGACTCGGTGAACCGGGCGACCGTCGTCGCTTGATCGGTGACCAGTCCGGTTGCGTGGGCCAGGCCGAAGTCGAGCACCATGGCCTGGCCTGACGCCGACAGCATGATGTTCTGCGGCTTGATATCTCGATGGACGATGCCTTGGCGGTGCGCCTCGGCGAGGGCGTGCGCGGTCTGCCCCGCGATCGTGACGACCTCGCGCAGGCCGAGCGCTTTGCGCGAGAGCCTCGCACCGAGGCTCTCGTCCTCGATGTACTGCATCGCAATAAACCGATGCCCGTCGGCCTCGCCCGTGTCGACGACGGTGCAGATGTTCGGGTGATCGAGCCTGGCGGCGGCGCGCGCCTCGCGCAGCAGCCGGTCGCTCGCCTGTTGAACCTATTCTATCGCCAGCCGGATAAACCGATTCGTGTGAATGGCATTGTGCCCCCCGCTCATGCGCTCACCCATTTATTGTTGGTTTTGTTATCGTTATCGTTCCTGGTGCCCGGGATAATCAGGCCGCGCCTACAATGTCTTTTGAAGTCGGACAAACTCTTGGCCGCTACCGGATCCTCGCCAGCCTCGGCGCCGGCGGAATGGGCGAAGTCTACCGGGCGCACGACTCGCGTCTCGATCGCGACATTGCCGTCAAACTGCTCAAACAGACGGATGGGCCAGATGCCACCGCGGCCATCATGGCCGAAGCCCGAGCCGTCTCGTCGCTTTCGCATGCGAACGTGTGCACGCTGCACGAAGTGGACGAAGTCGAGGGACACACCTTCCTCGTCATGGAGCTGGTCGAGGGGGGGACGCTGGCATCCCTGATTGCGTCGCGGACGCTCTCGATTGAACGCGCGGTGCACTATGCCTCGCAGATCGCGTCGGCTCTGGCGCACGCTCATCTACGCGGTGTCGTGCATTGCGATTTAAAAAGCGCCAATGCCATGATCACGCCAGAGGGCTCGGTCAAGGTGCTCGACTTCGGGATTGCACGTCGTACTACGACGGCGCTTGTTGAGGAGAGCACTCGCTCAATTGCACCGATCGAGGATCCTGGCATCGTTGCCGGCACACTCGCCTACATGGCGCCCGAACGTCTTCTTGGCGCCCCGGCCGACGAGCGGGGTGATATCTGGGCGCTCGGTATCGTCACCTTCGAGATGCTGACTGGCCGTCGGCCCTTCGCAGGAAACACGGCCGTTGAGCTGACATCGGCGATCGTAAGGGCGCCACTCCCGGAACTGCCAGTTGAGGTTCCAGTTGGACTGCGCACCATTGTCCGGCGCTGCCTGGCCAAGGAGCCGGGCGCGCGCTATCAACACGCCGGCGAGGTCGCGGCGGCACTGGAGGCGATGGCGACGCCCGTACCGGTCAGCACCGGCCGTCCGCGTCGGATACGCGCGATTGCCGGCGCGACCGCGTTGGCGCTGCTGGCGGCGGGAGTGATTGGGTGGACCAGATGGGGCGAGGTTACGAACGGGGCCGCCATCGACTCGCTAGTCGTACTCCCTTTCGCTGACCTGACGCCCGCGCCCGAATCGGCATACTTGGCCGATGGAATGACGGACGCCGTCATTACTGAGTTGGGACAACTCGGCGCGCTGCGAGTGACATCCCGCACCTCCAGCATGCGGTACCGCGATTCGAAGGAGCCGCTTCAGGCGATTGCGCGTGCTCTAGGCGTCGACGCCGTGCTCGAAGGCTCGCTCTTTCGCGATGGCGCCCGGATCCGCGTTACGGCGAGATTGGTTGAAGCCGCGACCGAATCGAGTCTGTGGACGGGCAGCTACGAGCGCGACCTCCGCGATATCCTGGCCCTGCAGCGGGACCTGGCGCAAACCGTCGCTCGGGAGCTGCAAGTCAGCCTGACCCCTGATCAATCGTCCAGGCTCGGCCGCGCGCAGACCGTGAATCTCGAAGCGGTTGAAGCCTACCTGAAGGGGCGATACCAGTGGGCCAAGCGCACGCCGGCGGCGCTGCTGGCCAGCATCGAACTGTTCGAGGCCTCCGTCCGTGCCGACCCTGCCTACGCCGCGCCTCACGCCGGTCTGGCCAACAGCTATGTCCTGCTCAGCCTTAGCTCAATCGTCGAGCGTTCGTCGTTCGAGTCGATCGCGCAGGCAAAGGCCGCGGCGGCGCGTGCGCTGGCTCTAGACCCTCAAGTGCCCGAGGCGCACACCGCGCTCGCGTATGCCCAGCTCTGGAGCTGGAACCTCGCGGAATCCCAGCACACCTTTGTCCGCGCGACCCAACTCAATCCGAACGACGCCACAACGCGGTTCTGGCATGCCGTGCGTTTGGCCGCCGAGGGGCGCTTCGACGAAGCCATCGCCGAGGCGAAACGCGGGCAGCAGCTCGATCCCGTGTCGCCGATCGTGACCGCTGGCCTGTCGTGGGTCTACCACCTCGCCGGCCGTCACGGAGAGGCCGAAGCGTCAGCCCGTCGCGTGTTGGAACTCGAACCGCAATTTATTGTGGGCCTCACTCGGCTGGGCGTGGCCTACAAGCATCAGGGGGCCTACGATCGGGCGGTCGAGACCCTTCAGCGAGCAGCGATGCTCTCCGCGCGCAATCCCCACATTCTCGCGCAGCTTGGCCAGACCTACGGCTTGCAGGGGCGAAGCCGGGAAGCGCGGCAGTTGCTTGATGAATTGGCGACGTTGTCGAAGAGCCGGTACGTGCCAGCCTTCGACCGCACCTTGATCTACGCCGGACTCGGGGACCTCGACCACGCTTTCGAGTGGCTCGACCGCGCCTTCGATGAGCGCTATAGCCTGCTTGCCTTGTTGCCGGTAGATCCCGATCTCGATTTGCTACGCGCCGACTCTCGATTCGAGGAACTCGTGAAGCGGGTTGAGGCGACGGCGGCTGGTAGACAGAGCATCCGGTAGGGTAAGACGCCAATTCGATGTCGATGCAATGCTCGCCGCCGAGCGATTGCGTGAAAGCGGAGACATCGGCGTGCGACCCGAGCGGAACGACAGGCCACCGCGCGCGTGTCAATCACGAGGCGCGGTGGCCGAGGGGCGACGTGTGTGCGCCGCGATTCCTACCTTCGGGACGTGGGCGGCACGATGCCCTTGATGCGCATGTAGGTCACCAGATTGCCGTAGTGTTCGTTCACGTGGCCCGCGTTATTGATGAGTGCCGCCGCGCGCG
>JBKJTD010000363.1:0-4776 GCA_046590915.1 Vicinamibacterales bacterium | reverse complement strand
ATCATCTCGGACGACATCATCGATACGGCCGGGACGATGCAGAAGGCGGCGCAGGCGCTCAAGGATAATGGTGCGACGCGCGTGCTGGCGTGTGCGGTGCACGGTGTGTTGTCCGGGCCGGCGATTTCGCGGATCGAAGCCGCGCCGATCGACAAGTTGATCGTCACCAACACGGTGCCGCTCAGCGCCGAGAAGGCCGCGTGCGGAAAAATTGTGGTGTTGTCGGTGGCGCGCCTGCTGGCGCAGGCCATCAAGAGCATTCACGAAGAGACGTCAGTCTCCAAGTTGTTCGTTTAGTAGCAGGTTGCAGAGGGAATAGACATGAGCGCAGTACTCCTGGACGCGGTTCGCCGCGAGACATTTGGCAAAAACGAAGCGTTTCGCACCCGGCACGCAGGCAAGATTCCTGCCGTGCTGTACGGCGGCGGCGGCAAGAACGCCGCGTCCGAGTCGGTGTCGGTGGATCCGAAAGAACTGAGCCGGATCCTGCACTCCAAAGGCGGGCTCAACTCGTTGATCTCCCTGAAGGTGGGCGACGTGGAGACGCAGGTCCTGGTGAAGCAGTACCAGATTGACCCCGTGACCCATAAGCTCATCCACGCCGACTTCTACCGTGTGGCGATGGACAAGGTCATTCGCGTCAGCGTGCCTGTGCATCTGACCGGTGAAGCCAAGGGCGTCAAGCTGCAGGGCGGCACGATGGACTTTGTGCATCGTGATGTCGAAGTCGAGTGCCTGCCGTCGGACATTCCTGAGCACATCACCGTGGATGTCTCCGAGCTGACGCTCACCCAGGGTGTCCGCGTGAAGGACCTGCCGACCAACGGCAAGTGGACCGCCGTGAGCGAACCCGAGAATCTGATCGTGCACATCGTGGCGCCGCGTGCGGAAGTTGTGGCGACGCCGGCTGAAGGTGCGGCACCGGCCGCAGCCGCCGAGCCCGAAGTGGCCAAGAAGGGCAAGATCGACAAGAAGGAAGAGAAATAAGAGTGCGCCGTGCGGCGTGCTTAGTGCGGAGTGATGAAACTCATTGCTGGCCTGGGGAATCCCGGGGCGCGGTATCGGGGCACCAGACACAACGTCGGGTTTGAGGTATTGGACCTCGCGGCCCGGCGGCACGGCCTGCACTTTGCGCCGTGGCGGGAGTTGGCAGAGGTGGCCGAGTGGCGGCGACCGGAAGATCGGGTGTCGCTGGTCAAGCCCCTGACCTTCATGAATTTGAGCGGGGAAGCCGTGAACGCGTTGATGGCGTTTTACAAGGTGGACCTCGCTGACGTCCTCATCGTGTGTGATGACGTCAACCTGCCGGTGGGGCAATTGCGAGTGCGCCCATCGGGGTCCAGTGGCGGCAACAACGGACTGAAGTCTGTGACGGCGTTACTGGGCACGGACGAGTTTTCCCGCCTCCGTATCGGGGTGGGCCGTGGAGATACGGCGCGCGAGTTGGCGGACCATGTGTTGTCCCGCTTCGCGCCGGAAGAGACGTCCGGGATTGAGAGGGCTGTTACCCGGGCCGCCGACGCGATCGAGATGTGGATCGTCGACGGCACAGCACGCGTGATGAACGCGTTTAATTGAACGCTCCTTGCCGCTTCGGGAACGAAGCGGCCCGCACGGCGCCCATGGTGGGTGGCCGGGAGTTGTCCATAAGGAGGCACATGAGCATTCACCGACAGTACGAACTCGTCTATATCGCGAGTCCCGACGCCACCGAAGAAGCGTTGGCCGAGCTGCATCAGCAGGTCGCCACCGTCGTCGATCGGTTTCAGGGGACCATTGAACGCACCGAAAACTGGGGACGTCGCCGCCTGGCGTACGAAATCAACCGCCAGCGTGAAGGTGTCTACGTGCTCGAGCTGCTCAATGGCCCCGCGGCCATGACCGCAGAACTCGACCGACGCCTGCGCGTCATTGATGGCGTCATGCGCCATCTGGTGATTCGTGTGGACGAAGTGCTGGCCAAAGACGAACGGTCGAAGACCCGTCGCAAGGCCAATACCGTTGCCCGTCGTCTGCGTCGCGGATTGCCCGCGGAGCCGACCGAGCAGGAGTTGAGCCGCCGCAAGCAGGAAATGGAAGATGCGGATGGCGGCAATGATTCGTTCGGGGAGGGAGACCGATGAACGACTACGAAAAGGACGGCGGCGGACGCAGCGGCGGCCGTGGCGCAGGCAAAGGCAAGGATGACAAGGATAAGGACAAGGCCGGGCGTCGCGGAGGCGGATTTTTCCGTCGTCGGCGCGTGTGCAAGTTCTGCGTGGAGAAGATCGACTACGTGTCCTACAAGGACGTGAAGATCCTCACGCCGTTCATTCCTGAGCGCGGCAAGATTCAGCCGCGTCGTATTTCGGGTACGTGCGCGAAACATCAGCGTGCGTTGCAGGTCGCGATTAAACGCGCGCGCCAGCTCGCCCTTATTCCCTACGTTACGGACTAGCTGGGAGGCACATCATGGCAACAGAAGTGATTCTCAGAGAGTATGTGGAGCACCTCGGCAACCGGGGTGAAGTCGTCAAGGTGGCTGACGGGTACGCCCGCAACTACCTGCTGCCGCGCGGCCTCGCGCTGCGCGTGACGGGTGAAGCCAAGCGCCAGATCGAACGCGAAAAGGTGAAAGCCGAAGCGCGCGAGATGGGCGAACGGCAGGCGGCCGAAGCCCTCGCGGCGGCCCTGGCCGCGGTCGATCTGTCCATCGCGCGTCGCGTGGGTGACCACAGCACGCTGTACGGGTCGGTGACGACCTCGGACATCGCCGAAGCGCTGGCCGCTCGTCAGATCGTCATCGATCGTCGCAAGATCCTGCTCGAGGATGCGATCAAGACGCTCGGTGAGCACGTCGTGACCATCAAGCTCCACCGCGATGTTCCGGCCTCGGTCACCGTCAAGATCGTTCCGGCGCAGGCTGCCGGAGCATCGACGACGGTCGCAGCGCCGGCGACAACACCGGACAGCGAGTAAGGTCCAGGGTTCGACAAGGTCCAAGGTCCAGGGTTCGCAGGGCACACGGCATGGGGGTTTTTGAACCCTGGACCGTGGACCCTGTAGGACCTTGGACCGTTTATGCTTTCAGGAGTTATGGCTGAACGCACCCTCCCGCACAATCTGGAAGCCGAGAAGAGCGTGCTGGGCGCGATTCTCATCAACAACCAGGCCTTCAACCAGGCCGCGGAAGTCATTGATGCGCAGGATTTTTTCCGCGACGCGCATCGCCGCATTTTTGAAAAAATGGTCGGCCTCACCGACCGCAATGAGCCCGTCGACTTCGTCACGCTCACCGATGAGCTGACCCGGTCGGGTGAACTCGCCGAAGTGGGTGGCCCTGCCTACGTCAGCGGTCTCACCGATGGTGTGCCGCGTTCGGCAAACGTGGAGTACTACGCCCGAATCGTCAAGGAAAAATCCACGTTGCGCCGCCTGATTCAGGCGTCGAACGAAGTGCTCGTGCGCGCGTACGACGCGGAAGAAGACGCCGACGACCTGCTCGACGAAGCCGAGCGGTCGATCTTCTCCATCGCCGAAGGCCGGATGCGGTCCGGCTTCGTGAAGTTGAGCGAACTGGTCGACGGCGGCTACGCCATGCTCGAACAGTTGCAGGCCAACCGCGGTCTGGTCACCGGCGTCCCGTCAGGGTTTGTGGAACTCGACGAAATGACGTCGGGGTTTCAGAAGTCGGATCTGGTGATCATCGCGGCACGTCCCGCGATGGGCAAGACGAGCTTTGTGATGAACATCGCCCTGAATGCCGCGCTTGAGGCAGGCAAATCTGTCGGGGTGTTCAGCCTGGAAATGTCGAAGGAGCAGTTGTTTCTCCGCCTGCTGACCTCCGAGGCGCGTGTGGATGCGCACCGCTTCCGCGGCGGATTTCTGGGCGAGCAGGACTACGAACGCCTCAACGGCGCGTTTGCGCGGCTGCACGATGCCAGGGTGTTCATCGATGACACCGCGTCGGCCGGCATCCTGGAAATGCGCGCAAAGTCGCGCCGCCTCAAACTTGAGCATGGTCTCGACATGTTGATCATCGACTACCTGCAGCTCATGCAGGGCCGTGGACGCTTCGACAATCGTCAGCAGGAACTGGCCTCCATCTCCCGGTCGCTGAAGATCCTTGCAAAGGAACTGGAGATACCCATCCTGGCGTTGTCACAGCTGAGCCGCGCGACAGAAACCCGCGCAGATCACCGCCCCCAGTTGTCCGACCTGCGCGAATCAGGCGCACTGGAACAGGATGCCGACGTCGTCATGTTCATCTACCGCGAAGAGGTGTACGCGCAAAATGATGAAGAAAAACGTCCTGATGTTGAGGGGATGGCCGAGATCATCATCGGCAAACAGCGCAACGGTCCGATCGGATCGGTGCCGCTCGCGTTCCTCAAGCAATACACCCGTTTCGAGAATCTCCAGTCCGGTCCGCGCAATTGACGGGCGTGTCTCCCCGTGAGACGAGGTAGCCGCACTCCATGACGCGACCCACCGTCGCCCTCGTGCACCTGGATGCAGTCGCGAGTAATTTTGCTCGGCTGAGTGCTCTCGTGAGTGCTCAGGAGAGTGCTCAAAAGAGTGCTCACGGCGGTGCTGAGTTCGGTGCACGTGCTGGAGCACCCGTTGGAGCACCCAGTCGAGCACCCCAGATCATCAGTGTCGTCAAAGCCAACGCCTACGGCCATGGAGCGGCGAGAGTCGCGCTGACGCTTGAAGCGGTCGGCGCGCGCGTGTTTGCGGTTGCGGATATCGAAGAAGGCGTAACGCTCCGGACCGCTGGTGTGCAGGGCCAGATTC
>JBKJTD010000312.1:0-4122 GCA_046590915.1 Vicinamibacterales bacterium | reverse complement strand
ATGGTCCACCTGCAGCCGAATGGGCCGGACAAATTCCAGCACCTCGACCACGATGGCATTCGCCATTCTGGATTCCTTGATGATGTCCCCAAGCGTTTCCATGGCCTCGGGCCTGTCCGTCAGCTGACGACGCAGGACGCCCGCCATGACTTCAATGCTGGCGAGTGGGTTTTTGACTTCGTGTGCAATCGCCGCGGCCATTTCGCCAAGCGTGGCCAGACGATCCCGAAGCCGCTCGCGTTCTTCCAGCTGTTCGACGCGAGTCAGGTCCTTGAAGAACAGCGTCAACCCAATCTGGTGCCCTTCGTCATCATGAATGTGGGAGACGGTGTACCCGAGCGCGCGTCCCGTCTTGCGGAGTCTGAGTTCCGCGCGGTTCGGCAGATTTGAGGTATCAAAGGCCGACTGGAGGACTCGCACGACCTCCGGGCAGCCCTGGAGGACTTCTGCATATGGGCGGCCGAGGTCCGTGTCCTGCGCATCGAGCCCGAGGACGCGGTAGGCGATGTCATTCATCGCGGCGATCCGCCCGTCGCGAGTAATGGCGAGCACCCCGTTGCGCAGGTTCAACACCATATGCCGGAAGAAGCGGTCGCTTAGCGGCGTAGGCGCGAGGGTGGCCCGCGGCGCACGGCGGCGCGGGGCGGGTGCCGGCTTGGTTGACGAAGGTGACATCTGAACTCCACGCATGAGCGCCTGTCACTCGTGGCAAGGCCTGTGCCCGACCGATTCAGGTCAAAGAGGCACAAATCTGTCAGTCCTCGCCCCACCAGGACGGCGGTTGGTCGTCGAGATGATTACAGAAACGGCAGTTACTTACAAAGATGTAAGAGTTTCCCAGCTGTTCATCAAATCCCCGACTTCCCACATCAGCTTCTGGTGGCGGGAGACGGCGACGTCGGCGGTCGTCCGGTCGTCGTAAAAGCCGGGTTCGGCCATCTTCGCTTCGAGTGCCTTGATCTCGGTCTCGTGCGCGGCAATTCGGGTCTCGAGGTCGGCGATGCGGGCCTGTTGTTCTTCGTCCGCGCGCTTCTTTTTGCGCGCGTCGGCATCGGCGCGCTTTTTATCTTCGTAGGAGGGCGCGGGCGCGCCGGGTGCCGCGTGCTTAGTGCTCGGTGTGTGTTTTGTGCTCGGAGCAGGAGGTGCGTCCGTACCTTTCGCCTTTGGCCTCTGGCCTTCAGCCTTCCGATTCTCTTTGCTCCACAGGAACTCCGCGTAGCTGCCTGGATAGACGGTGGCCCCGCCGTTGCCGACCTCGATGATCTTGGTCGCGAGGCGATCCACAAAGTAGCGGTCGTGCGAGACGAAGATCAGCGTGCCGCCGAAATCGGCGAGTGCGTCGAGCAGCACATCCTTGGAGTCGAGATCGAGATGGTTGGTCGGCTCGTCGAGTAGCAGCGTATTTGCCGGGCGCAGCAACATGCGCGCGACCGCGAGACGGGTGCGCTCGCCGCCTGAGAGCACGCCGGCTTTTTTGTAGATGTCGTCGCCGGCAAACAGAAATCCGCCCAGGATGTTCCGGATCATCGGCACCATTCCGATTGGTGAATCGGATTCGAGCGTCTGATACACGGTGCGCGTGGGGTCCAGCTTGTTGGCTTCGTCCTGTGCGAAGTACTGCATGACGACCTGGTGGCCTTCACGCCGGGAGCCGGTGTCTGGCCCTTCGGCGCCCGACAACATCCGCATGAGTGTGGACTTGCCCGCGCCGTTGGGCGCGACCAGGGCAATGCGATCGCCCCGCTCGATGTGCAGCGAGAGGTCACTGAAGACCACCTGGTCGCCGTAGGCCTTGCGCACATGTTCCAGTTCGAGCACCATGCGGCCCGATTTGGGGCAGGTGGGAAAGGTGAAGTGCACCCGCTTTCGCTCGGGCGGCACTTCGATGATCTCCACCTTGTCGAGCATCTTGATGCGGCTCTGCACCTGTGCCGCCTTGGTGGCCTGATAGCGGAATCGGTCGATGAACGCCCGCAGACGCGCGATCTCTTCGTCCTGTTCCTGTTTGGATCTGCGCAGGCGTTCCATGCGCGCGTCGTATTCCACCAGATACTTCGAATACGTGCCGACGTAGTCAGTGATCGTGCGCAGTGACAGGTCGGCGACCTTGGTCACGACGGCATCCAGGAAGTACCGGTCGTGCGAGACGAGGATGACCGGGTGCGGGTAGGCAACCAGGTACTCCTCAAGCCAGTTCCGTGCGTCGAGATCGAGGTGGTTGGTGGGTTCGTCGAGCAGTAGCAGGCCTGGGCGGCCGAGCAGCAACTTGGCCAACGCGATGCGCATCTGCCAGCCGCCGGAGAACGCTTCCGCCGGTTTCTGGAAGTCGGTGCGCGCAAACCCGAGCCCGTCGAGCACCTGTGTCACGCGCAGGTCAATACTGTGTCCCTCCTCGCGGCGGAAGAACTCAGTGAGATCGTGATACGCGACCAGCAACTCCTCATGCCGTCCGTCCGGCAACTCAGGGTCGGCGAGCGAGTGCTCGATGCGCGCAATGGCATCCCGCGCGTCGAGCAGCGGCCGGAAGGCCTGTGAGGCTTCGTCAACAAGCGTGCGTCCGCTGTGTTCGAGCCCGTCCTGCGGGAGATAGCCGACGGTCAGGCCGGTCGGTCGAATGATCGTGCCCGCGTCGGCATCGTCGAATCCGGCGAGCATGCGCAGCAGCGTGGTTTTACCGGCGCCGTTGGGACCACAGAGGCCCACGCGTTCGCCGTCTGAGACCTGCCAGCTGACGCGGTCGAGCAACACGCGTTCGCCGAATCGTTTGGTCAGGCCGGATAACTGGATCATGAGGGGTACTGCACGCGCTGCGACGCGGCGCGCTCGAACGGGCCCGACCTAGACTTCGACCGTGGGCACCGGTTCGCCGAGTGCGCGGGCCGCAGCAGCGAGGATTCGCGGAAGGCGGAATGGCTTGGTCAGATACCCGGCGACACCCAGATTGATGGCCTCAATCGCACTGGCTTCGGTCGAGTATCCCGTGATGATGATGACCGGCAGATCCGGTGCCGTGCGCCGCGCTTCGCGAATGACTGACAGGCCATCCATCCCCGGCATCTTCAGGTCGGTGATGAGCAGGTCGTATTCGACGGCGCGCAGACGATCGATTGCGGAGGCGCCGTCGGGCGCTGAGTCCACGTCGTAATCGGCCATGGTCAAGGTCTTGGCCAGCAAATCGCGCACAGCCTGTTCGTCGTCCACCACGAGAATGCGTGGACGATCCCCCGGGCGGTCCTTGCCGTCGCCCCGGCCCGTCTGGCGGCTGGAATCGAGCCAGGCGTCAATGTCCCGCTTGCGGAAACGCCACTGCCGACCCACACGGACGGCGGGAATTTTCCCCGCCTTGATGAGGCGGTACACCGTCCGCAGGTTGACCTGCAGATAGTCCAGCACCTCTTCCGTCGTCAGAAAATGGTCGTCAGTCACTTTGCTGGGGAAAGCATAACATCCGCCCAATTAAAGTACAGACTGTTCGGAGGCGGCAGCCGTCTCAACTAGCGACCGGAGCACCCCGGAGGGTGGGGCCCCTGCACCAATGACGTCAGACGAAGAACTGGTCGCGCGCGCGACCGCCGGAGATCACGACGCCTTTAACCAGCTCGTCAAGCGCTGGGAGCGGCCGATCTATGCCCTGGCGTATCGCACGCTGGGCCGGGACGAAGAGGCGCGGGATGTCGTGCAGGATGCGTTTCTGCGGGCCTACCGGGGGCTGAAGGGGTTCAAGGGCGAGGCGAAGTTTTCCTCGTGGCTGTATCGCATCACGCTGAACCTGTGCCGGGACTGGATGCGCAAGGAACGCCGCGCGCCGGTGGCCCAGACTCCGGAAGGCGTGGACCCGATTGACCTGGCCGACCAGCAGGCCGCGCCAACCGAGTCGGTGGAGGACCTGGTGGCCCGACGCGAAATGTCGGCGGCCGTGCAGCTGGCCATGGCCGACCTGCCCGAAGAGCAGCGCACGGCCATCATGCTGAAGGAATACCACGGCCTGACGTTTCAGGAAATTGCGGAGCAGCTCGATTGCCCGCTCAGCACCGTCAAGACCCGCCTGTATCAGGGATTGACGGTGTTACGACGACGACTCGAACGGCAGCAGGCGGAGGTTGCCAGCCTTCGCCGGGCCAC
>JBKJTD010000268.1:0-5627 GCA_046590915.1 Vicinamibacterales bacterium | reverse complement strand
ACGCCAATGCGCATAGAAACGTCGCCGAATATTTCCCGTGCTGCGGAAAAATCCGCGTCTCTGTCCGTGCTCGTCGTGGACGATGAGCCGCTGATTCGGTGGTCTCTCGGTCAGGGGTTGGCCGACCGGGGCCATGACGTGGCGACCGCCGCGACCGGAGCCGATGCTCTCAGAGAGATCCGGAATGCCCATCGCACCTTCGATGTCGTCATCCTCGACTACCGGCTTCCGGACCGGCAGGATCTGACCCTGCTCGATGACGTGCGGCGTCTGTCGCCTGAGAGTGTGGTGATGATGATGACCGCCTTTGGCGACGAGAGTATGCGCACCGGCGCCAGGGAACGCGGCGCGCGCGCGGTGGTCGACAAGCCGTTTCAGGTGAAGAGCTTTGTGTCACTGGTCGAATCATCGGCGGTCCGATAAGTGCCGATCACACGCATCCTCGTGCTCGATGATGAGCGCCTTGTCCGCTGGTCACTGGTCCAGCGCCTGCGCACCCGCCACATGGAGGTCGTGGAGGCGGATTCGGTGTCTGGGGCTCTGCAACAGACAGGCGTCTTCGACGCGGCCATCCTCGACTACCGGCTCCCCGACGGAGACGGCCTCAGTGTCATGAAGGCGCTGCTGCAGGCGGATCCGGACCTGCCGGTGATCATGCTCACCGCCCACAGCGACGTGGACTTGATTGTCGAGGCCATCAAGGCCGGCGCATCCGACTACGTCACCAAACCCTTCGACGTCGACGATGTTGAGCTACGGTTGTCGCGCGCGCTCGACGCGACGCGAGGACGCCGTGAACTGCGCCGGATCAAAGCCGAACTTGCACGTCCCTTCACACTCGACTCCATCATCGGATCATCCGAGCCCATGGCGCGCGTCAAGACCCTCGTGCGCAAGGTCTCCCAGAGTCCGTCATCGACGGTTCTCATTACCGGCGAAAGCGGCACCGGCAAGGACCTGCTGGCGAAAGTCATCCACTACGGCAGCAGTCGTGCGGCCAGGCCGTTCCTCAACATCACGTGTTCGGCACTGCCCGAGACGCTGCTCGAGTCTGAGCTGTTCGGCCACGAACGAGGGGCGTTCACGGACGCCAAACAGCAGAAGCGAGGCCTGTTCGAGCAAGGCGACGAGGGGACGGTCTTCCTTGATGAAGTCGCCGAAACCCTGCCGACGTTCCAGGCCAAGCTTCTGCGGTTCCTGGAAGAGAAATCGTTCAGGCGGCTCGGGGGCACCACCGACCTGAAGGTGGATGTTCGTGTGATTGCCGCCACGAACCAGGAGCTCGAGAAGACTATTCGTGAGGGCAAGTTCCGCGAAGATCTCTACTACCGGCTCAACGTGCTCCGTATCGAGGTGCCGCCTCTGCGCGTCCGGGGGCGCGACATCATTCTTCTGGCCACGCACTACATCCGGGAGTTCAGTCGCGAATTCAGACGCCCGGTCAGCCGGCTCGCGCCAGAGGCCGAGGCCGCCCTGCTGGCGTACCAGTGGCCGGGCAATGTCCGCGAACTGCGCAACCTGATCGAGCGCGCCGTCCTGCTGGCCGACTCCGACACGCTGCAGCCGGCGGACTTCGAGACTGTGCACACCATGCGCAGCGTTCCGCAACCGGGCACGGGCATCGCACTACCAGAGGGCGGTCTCGACATCGAAGACGTCGAGCGGCAACTTGTCGTCATGGCGCTCGAACGCACGCGCGGCAATCAGACGCGCGCGGCCGCCCTGCTCGGTCTGCATCGCGACCAGATCCGGTACCGGATTGAGAAGTTCGGCCTGAAAGCTCCCGAAGCAAAGTAGATCGGTCGCCCGGGCCGGCGCCTGCGGGAAACTCCGCACCGGTGCGCGATTCCCCACACCGCCCGCGATTCCCGAAAGCGTTTTTCAAGAAATCCCTCAGAAGAACGCCCACATCCACCATGGCACGCCCGTTGCGATAGGAGTGTGCGGCTCGACTACAACCAGTCGGGCGAGGAGTGTATCGGGTATGGCATATCGACGAGTCGCACGCATTACTTTGGCCGGCAGCCTGGCGTTGGGCCTGTTCGCCGCGGCACTGTCGGCAATCACGCCCGGCTCGGACGTCCCGCTGACTATTGGGTCCGGCAAGCTCACGATCACCGGCACGTCGAACGTGCATGACTGGACGGCGTCAACCGCGGCCGTGCGCGTCACCAAGGTGCAACTGGCGCCGCAGGCCACCGGGGTCGCGCTGTGGGAAGAAGTGGTGAAGCCCGGAGCCCTCGAGACGTTCGACATTGCTGTCGCCGCCGCGACGCTCAAGTCCCCCAAGGACGGGCTTGACAAGAACATGTACAAGGCGTTGAAGACGTCGCAGTATGCCGACGTGACGTTCCGCCTGACCCGAATGGAAGCCGGCGCGACCCCGGGAACGCTGAAGGCCCGCGGAGTGCTGACCATCGCCGGCGTCGCGCGTGACGTGGTGCTCGACCTCAAGACCCAGCCCAAGGACGCCACGCTCATCGTCAAGGGCGAGCTGCCCCTGGTGATGACCGATTACGGTGTCGTGCCTCCGAAGGCGATGCTCGGGATGATCAAGACCCATCCGAAGGTGACCGTGACCTTCGAAATCGTTCTGGCGGCCGCTGAGCCGGTCGTCACCCGCTAGTTTGTTTGACTGAGAAGAGAGGACACGATCATGACACGCAACACACTGACTCTGACACTGGGCGCCCTGCTGGCGCTCGCCACGCCGGCGGCGGCACGGCAGACGACGGAAGGAGCGGTCCCGCCGACCACTCCGGCAGCCGCCGCCGCGCCGGCGCCAGCCGACACGACGCAGGAGTCCATTCTGAATTCGTGGAAGAAGGGGCGCCCCCTGACCATTCGTTACATCCGGCCCCAGGACAAGCGCGGTCTCAACGTCTTCGAGACGACAAAGGAGGCTGGCGCGGAGTTTAAGGGATTCAAGGTGGACGTCGGCGCGGCCTTCACCTCACAGGTGCAGGACCTTTCGCACAACAACACGGCGACCCGGATCGACGCCAACAGGCTGGCAAACATCGGCTTCGGCTACAACAACTCGAATGCGAACCTCTACCTGCACGCACAGTTGGCGCCAGGAATCCGCGTGGCGCTGACCAGTTACCTGTCCTCGCGGCATCACAACGAGACGTGGGTGAAGGACGGCTACCTGCAGATTGACGAGTCGCCCATCGACTTCGCACCGCTGACGGCGCTGATGCAGTACGTCACGCTGCGCGTCGGACACTTCGAGATCAACTACGGCGACGCGCACTTTCGCCGCAGCGACAACGGCAATGCGCTCTACAACCCGTTCGTCGGCAACTACATCATGGACGCCTTCACCACCGAGATTGGTGCGGAAGTCTATGTGAAGGCGAAAGGCATGATGGCCATGGGCGCGATCACCGGCGGCGAAATCCGCGGCACGGTGCTGTCGCCTCAGCAGCGCGGCCAGGCGTACATCGGCAAGCTCGGCTTCGATCGCCAGGTGAACAAGGACCTCCGCCTGCGTCTGACCGGATCGGTCTACCACACCGGCAAGGCGCTCAATAACACGCTGTATGGCGGTGACCGCGCCGGTTCGCGGTACTACTACGTCATGGAAAACATGGCCGCGACAGAGTCCGCACAGTTTACGTCGGGTCTTATCAACCCCGGGTTCAGGAACCAGGTCACGGCGATGCAGGTCAATCCCTTCGTGAAGCTGCGTGGACTGGAACTGTTCGGCGTCATCGAACGTGCCGAAGGCAAGGCGCTCGCCGAGACCACCGAGCGCGCCTGGCGTCAGCACGCCGTTGACGCGGTCTACCGCTTCCTGCCAGACGAACAGGCGTTCATCGGCGTGCGCTACAACAAGGCCGAAGGCGCGGTGGTGGGCGTCACGGGTGATGTGGGTGCGCGTCGGTGGCAGGTGGGCGGCGGCTGGTTCGTGCTGCCGGGCCTGATGGTGAAGGCCGAGTACGTCAACCAGAAGTACCACGGGTACCCCGTCACCAACATCAGGAACGGCGGCCGGTTCAAGGGGTTCATGTTCGAAGGCATCGTCGCATTCTGACGATGAGCACCACGCTGAGAGGGAGTGCAGCCGGCGGACACACAGGTGTCCGCCGGCTGACTGGTGTGACAGCTGGGCTGTGGCTCGCGATGATGATGTCGGCTCCAATGGGCGCCGAGGTCGACGCGATGAGGCACTGGGACAGTGGCAGTACTCAGATCAGCGTGCGTGAGGCCCACGGCTCCTATTACGTCGCGGCGTTGTTCGACGTGCCGCAGACAATGACGGCGGTCATGGCCGTACTCACCGACTACGAGAAGGTGCCGAAGTTCATGCCCGACGTGCGGATCAGCATCGTGCGTGAGCGCACGCCGGGTCACGTTCTTCTGGAACAGGAGGCTGAGGCCCGGTTCATGCTTTTTTCCAAGCGCGTGCATCTCCTGCTGGAAGTGCATGAGACGTCCGACTCCCTGCGGTTCCGCGACACTTTGAACAAAAGTTTTACGTCGTATCAAGGCGGCTGGACGGTCACCGCACACGAGAAGCGCACGATCATCGGATACACGCTGACGGCCAAGCCGTCGTTCTCTGTGCCGGAGTTCGTGCTGACGCGCCTGCTCAAACGTGATGCAGGGCGCATGATTGAGGGGCTGCGAACTGAATTGGCCAGGCGAGCCCCTGTGGAGTGACCGCCCGCCCCGCGTCTCGCCCCCCACTGCCTAGCGGGCGCCGCGACGACGACGGGACCACCATTCAGCGGCGAGGAGGCCGGCGAACGGAAACGCCCAGAAGGGCGAGCGCATCGGGTTGGTTGGGGTCTGCGACTCGGTTGGCGGCACTGCGGCGGCCAGGCGGGCCGGCAGGCTCTCCACCTCGCTCATCGGAACCCGCGCGCCACCGCGCGAGGCCGCAAACGCCGACAGCCGCGCATCATCAGAGGGGACAACCCCCTGCCACTGCCCCGCCTCGACCACCATGAACTCGGCGTGTGTGTCGATGGCGGCGTTGCCACTGGGCTTCACGACAAGTCGATACCGTCCGGGCACGTCGGGCGTGGGAAACTCTGCGCGGAATCCGTCGTCTGACGGCCACAGGCGCACCGGCTCGACGCGGCCCTCGGTGTTCTGCCACTCGGCCGTGGGCACGGTCGTGCCCGCCAGCATGTGCACGTCGACGGAGACGAGGGTGTTGGGCGTCACGACGCGGGAAGACAGCGAGAGGTCGACCGGGCGGGGCGAGGCCGCTGCCGCGTCACCAACAACGGACCGCCAGAACGCATCAAACGTGGAGCCTTCAGCGCCGCGCGTGCGCCAGCCGTCCAGGGCACTGCTGACCATGACGCGGCCGCCCCCGACTGGTACACGCCACACGGCGCACCGACCGGGTGACAGACATCCCGTCAACGGCTCGGCGCCGACCGGCAAAGGCGACGGCCACAGGAATTCACCCGCGGTCCAGTGACCACCGCCGGCATCAACCTTCACAAGGGCCGGTCGCCGGTCCACGGTCCACATGGTCACGCCGGTCAGTCGCGCGAGTACCGGCGTCGTCTGTTCACCGGGCAGCAACACCACCGCGCCCTCACGATGACGAAGGTAGGTCTCAAGCGCCGCAGCCGCTCGGTCAGACAACAGTTCGGGGGTCGACA
>JBKJTD010000190.1:0-4885 GCA_046590915.1 Vicinamibacterales bacterium | reverse complement strand
GTTGTATTCAAGGCGTTCCTGGACGAACTGAAATCCGGGGACGCCTGTGCGATCGATGCTGGTGTGGTCCGTGCTCGTCACCGAGCGCGGGCCGAGGATCTCGACGCCGAGGTCCTTGAGCGGCGCGATCCACGCGCCAAAGATCGGCGCCACATGCGGGTTGCTCTGCATCCAGATGCCGCGCACCTTGCCGGTGCCGTTATCGATGTTGAAGTACGCCGTGTGTTTCGCGTGCTCAGGTCCTGGCTTGTCCGCGGTGCCGAGGTACTTCTCCGCGTAGTGGCGCGAACCAATCAGCCCCTGCTCCTCTGCGCCCCAGAGCGCCACACGAATGGTCCGGCGCGGCGTGAGTCCGGCGGTCTTGATAATCCGCAGCACTTCCATCATCGCGGCGCTGCCGGTCGCGTTGTCGGTCGCGCCGGTGGCGCCGTGCCACGAGTCGAAGTGGCCGCCAATCAGCACGATCTCATCCTTGAGATCGGTGCCCGGCAATTCACCGATGATGTTGAAACCGTTCTGACGTTCGGGCGTCTCCGGGTGAAACGTCACGTCGATGTTGAGCTCCATGTTCACGGGCAGGCCTTCGTCGAGCACGCGCACCATGCGGTTGTAGTGCTCAACCGCGAGCGTCACCTGCGGCAGGCCCTTGCCCGCCTCGCCCGCTACCCGCGACCCACCGGCACCGAGGAAGATCGTCCCACCATCCACGCGCTGCGTCTGCCAGGTGAGATCACTGCCGCCGGCGCTCATATCGCTGTTGGAACCACGGTCCACCAACGCGACGACGCCCTCCGACAGGTAGAACTCATTCACGTTGAAGGGCGCCGGAGCACCGGCCCCAGCACCTGCTCCACCAGCCCGGCCGCCCGCGCCACCTGCGCGACCACCAGCGCCACCGGCACGTCCCGCCGGCGCAGTGGCAGGTGGCGTCAGCGCTTCTTCGATCTCCTTGTCGGTCATGCGCAGCACGATACGGCCTTCGAGCATGCGGACTTCACGCGCAGGCTGCGTCAGGACGATGGCGCCACGCAGTTTCCCGCGCCACTTCTCGGCGTCCTCGGCGTTGGTGATCTGCGGCCGCACGACCTGGGCCTTGACCGTGCCCTTGGTGCCACTCGACCACGCCTTCGGGTAGCCAATCAGCGGCATCCCCTGCGCACCCAACATCGTCGCGTGAAAATTGTTGAGGGACCAGCCGACGCCGAATGGGAAGCGCTCCTTACGGACGTTCTGCATGCCCCAGTCCTGCAGCGTTTTGACGACCCAGTCACCGGCGCTCTCGATCCCCGGGGATCCCTGCAGGCGTGGCCCGTGCACATCCGTCAGATAGAACAGATGTTTCATGACCTGGGAGCGGTTCAAGCCTTCGTCACGAATCTTTTGGATCGCGGCGAGGTCCACCGGCTCAGGCGCCTGCGCGGCGAGGGAGGCGACGGCAGTGAGCAGGAGGAGGGTGGAGAGGAGGCGCTTCATGCGCGCGATCTTATCGCGCCGCCGACCGGTCTCGGGCGATTTGGGGCGCCTGGCTGCCCTCCCAGGTGAACCGCCATCGGGTGCCGGGCCGGACGTGACTGACGAGCGCCGGCCGGAAGCACGCGATGCAGGTGCCGCCCTCGCGACGCACGCTCGGGTAAACGATGCCGAGAGACCCTGCGTCGAGCATCGCCGCCGCCAGAGATTGGGAGGCGAGGTAACTCTTCGGGTCGAGGCAGGACCGGAAGCCCCGAACCTCACGCAGGTCGTGGAAGTCGGCTTTGCAGTCAGCGAGGTACTCGTCGTAGGTTACCGACTCGTCGGGTGAACCGATCTCGGCAAGTGCCACGGACTTGTGAAATGCCACCTCTGCCTTCGCGGTGTCGAGTTCGAATGCCGCATACCAGGCACCGCGCTCGGAGCTGCTGAACCGTGCGCCAAGAGGATGTGGATGCGTGAACGCGGCGTTGATCACTGCTGCGTGCGGCACGGCGGTGACCAGTTCGTCTGGGCCAATGGCGAGTGCGCGACCACGCTCGGCGAGGAGTCGTTCATTGGTTGCGGCATCCACCTCGAACAGCGCCCGAAGATGCTGGTCATCGTCGGCAATCCCGGTGAGCACACTTTCCCCACCAGGCAGGTGACGGGACGGGATCAGTCGATGGGTGCCGACCCGTTTGACCGGCGTCACGGGCGGAAGACGCATGTCTAGCCGGCGCGGCGCGCGTCCAGCAGGCGGCGCACGGTCAACATGGCCGGCAGCCCGCCGCGCAGCATGTAGTCGAGCGGCGTGGTGCCGTGGAACAGGCGATTGGTGTTGGGCATGTGCACCCAGCGGTCGGCCAGGGGGGCGGAGTGGAGCACGTGCAGCGCCTTGAAGATGCCGACCAGCAGCGACACTCTGGTCAGCCGATCGATATCAAGCACCCGATCGGGCGCGCGCTTGAGTTGGTAGTAGGGTCCATTGGTCATGCCGCCCAGCAACACCCGCGCGTCCACATCACGCACGCCCCACCGCGACATGAGGTTGAAGAACCCCTGGAGGGCCGGAGCACTCAGTCGAGCACGTTCGTCGGGATTGGTCAGGTCAGGTGGTTCGGGCGGGGCGCCGGTGCCAGGGTACGCATGTCCCAGGAGGGCCATTGGGAATCTCCTGATCAGGAGACTAACAGCTCGCTAGGGCACGGTCAAGCGCGGGCGGTTAATGCCGAATTCGGCCTCCATGCGGCTTCTGCGGGTTCGTACCTTTAGCCTGTGGCCTTCAGCCTGTAACCTTGTATCCATGCATTACCGCGCATTTGGACGAACTGGGCTGAACGTGTCAGAGGTCGGCTACGGTCTCTGGGGCATGGGTGGATGGACTGGATCGGATGACGGCCAGTCCATCGCCGCCCTTCATCGCAGCATCGAACTCGGGTGCACGTTTTTCGATACGGCGCTCGCGTATGGCGACGGCAAGAGCGAGCAACTACTCGGACAGGTGTTGCCGTCGCACCGCGACAAGAAACTGGTCGTCGCTACCAAGGTCCCGCCCAAAAACGGCAAGTGGCCGGCGAAGCCCGAATATGCCCTCGCGGATGTGTTTCCCGTCGATTGGGTGATCGCGTGCACGGAGCGTAGTCTCAAACACCTCGGCGTTGAACGGCTCGACGTGCAGCAATTCCATGTGTGGACCGACGAGTGGGCCGAGCAGGACGAATGGATGGAAGCCATCCAGACGCTGAAGAAGTCCGGCAAGGTCCGCACATTCGGCATCTCGATCAACCGCTGGGATCCCACCAACGTGATTGACGCACTACGCACGGGTCTCGTGGACAGCGTGCAGGTCGTGCACAACGTCTTCGACCAGCATCCGGAAGAGACGCTCTTCCCGCTTTGCCAGGAGATGGGCATCGGCATCATTGCGCGCGTCCCGCTCGATGAAGGCAGCCTGACGGGCACGTTGACGAAAGAGACAACCTGGCCTGAGGGGGACTTCCGCAACAGCTACTTCCCTCCGGACAAGCTGGCGGCGGCCGTGGACCGTGTCGAGAAGCTCAAAGGCGACGTGCCGGCGGGCATGACCCTCCCGGAGATGGCCCTGCGGTTCATCCTGTCGCACCCGGCGGTCAGCACGGTCATTCCGGGCATGCGCAAGACTCGCCATGTGGACGCCAACATGGCGGCCGGCGACGGGCACGGACTACCGGCAGACCTGGTGGCCCGGCTCAGGCCCTACAAGTGGAATAGGGGCTATCCTGTTGAGAAATAAGAACTTCCGTCTGTCCAGTGGTCCAGGGGTCCAAAGGTCCAGGGTGCCGGCGGGCCGGGTGATGCGGTCCTGCGCTATAATTATGGTTTCGCTGAGCGAGTAAGGAGCTGACCGTGAAGGCTGGAATTCACCCCAAGTACCAAGAGATTGATGTTCGATGCGCGTGCGGCGCCACCTGGAAGAGCTTTTCGACCAAGGATGACCTGCTCCTCGACATCTGCAACAACTGCCACCCGTTCTACACGGGCCGCCAGAAGTTGATCGACACCGAAGGCCGCGTTGAGCGCTTCACCAAGCGGTTCGGCGTGCAGACGATCGAAGGCCGCAAGGCACAGACGGCTGCGAACAAAGCCGCCAAGGCACCGAAGAAGAAAGCCGGCGCAACCGCCTAATCGAGGTCCCGGGGTCCTGGAGCCCCGACAGTTATTCAGAATCAAGCAAAGGGGCGACCGCAAGGTCGCCCTTGTGTTTTTCCTGCTCACGTTTTTTTGCGAGTCGGCCGAGGCGATGATTCGCATCCAGCAGGTGACGGCCCTTGGTGTGGCCGCGCACCACTTCGGCGTACTTCTGCGCTGACTCCAGGTCGTGCGCGCGATGTTCGTGATGAATCGCAAGCGCTTCTGCCGCACGACGCTCGATCGCGCTGAACGGACGTTTCGCGCGATCCACAATCCGCTGCCACGCGCCTGCGGCCTCATCAAAACGACGTCCGCGCCTCATCAACAACGCGAGGCGTTCCAACGCCCTCGCCCGCACATCCCCATCGTCTCCGGACTCCGCCGCCATCGTGAACGCTTCTTCCGCCTTCGCCAGATCACCTTGTCGCTCGTAGAGGTGACCGAGTCCCAGTTGCTCACAGGCCTCGCGGCACCACGCCGGGCCTTCCGATGCGAGCTGGAACGCATGCGCGGTCACGGCTGCGAGCGAAATCAAATCGAGACGGTTGTGCTCAAGCACGCCGTCGATAATCGACGGATCACCAGTGCGCAGGAACTGGAAATACCGCACGGGGATCTCAAACCCCGGCACGTCGCCGATGCGATGGAAGCCGAGCACTGACCGCTCGAGCGCCGTGAGACTGCAGCTCGTATCGTCTTCGCGACGGCTCCATAACCGTCGTGCGGCCGGCAACATGTCGAAATGCGGTAGACCGTCGGTGGG
>JBKJTD010000333.1:0-4921 GCA_046590915.1 Vicinamibacterales bacterium | reverse complement strand
ACCAGGGTGAAGCCCATGCCGATCGGCAACGAATAGGGATGTGGCTTATGGTCGGTGTACCACCCGACAAACGGCTGAAGCAGCGATGACGTGACCTGGTTGGTCATCGTGATCATCCCGACCTGCCAGAAGTCGAGCGTGAACGTGCCCTTGAGCATGGGATACAACGCCGGCAGCAGCGATTGCAGCAGGTCGTTGATGAGATGGCAGGCCGTCAGCGCCCAAAGCACTGGGATGGCAGTGGTGCTGGGTGCGCGGTGCTCGGTGCTCACGCGCGTCGGAGCTTTGCTGCGAGCTTGACGACGATGTCGAATTCGGACTTGGTGACCGGTTGGACCGAGAGGCGACTGCCCTTCTGCACAACTTTCATCTGTTCGAGACCCCTGGTGGCTTTGAGGGTCTCAAGCGGGATGGTGTCGTGGAAGTTGTCATCGAAGGCGATGTCCACCATGAACCACAAGGGCTTCTCTCGGGAACTGCCCGCGTCGTAGTACTTGTGTCCCTTCTTCCACGAGAACTGGTCGGGATATCCAGCGCGGGAAATTCTGGCGACGCCGGTGACACCTGAAGGGTCGGCATTGGAGGCGTAGAACAGGACGGGGTCACTCACCTGCATCTCATCGCGCATGAAATTGCGCGCCTGATAGTTCCGCACGCCCTCCCAACTGGTTTCCCCGTCACGCTCGAGGTCGTCAATGGTGTAAGCCGCCGGTTCACACTTCATCAGCCAGTAACGCGTCGCCATCACGCCAAGGATATCGCGGGAGTGCATCCGATGGTAGCCTTGCGATCAGCGTGACACTTGCTGCAACCCGCGTCGGCGCGACCGATGCCACACGCACACTAATCATGCTGCACGGCATCTATGGCCGTGGACGCAACTGGCAGACAATCGCCAAAGCAGTGGTCGCGGCCCGACCGGACTACGCATGCTGGCTGATGGATTTGCCGAGCCACGGCGACTCGGGTGAGGGCGCGCATGGTGATTCCGTGCGCGGGTTCGCGAAGGAGCTCTCCGCCTGGTGCCGCGAGTCCGCAGTCACACCGGACGTCGTACTCGGTCACTCGTTTGGCGGGAAGGTCGCGCTCGCCTTCGCAGAAACATCGACGGACCTCACCCTTCAAGTGTGGGTGATCGATTCAACGCCCGAACCCAAGCCAGCAGGCGGCAGCGCATGGGACATGCTGCGGTTGATCTCGGCATTACCCGGCACCTTTGCCACGCGCGAGGAGGCGACTGACGCCATCGTCGCGGGCGGCTACAATCGCGGCGTGGCCGTGTGGATGAGCACCAACCTGGTGCGATCCGGCGCACGTTTCGTCTGGCGCCTGGACTTTTCCGTCATGGAGTTACTGCTCCACGACTTCTTCTCAACCGATCTCTGGCCCGTTGTTGAACACCACGCGCACGAGCACACGCTGCACTTCCTCAAAGCGTCCACCTCCAGCGCGATGTCCGGCGAAGCCGCTACACGACTGGAAGCATTATCCGACCCCGACGTCATCCTTCATCGCCGCGATGGCACACACTGGATTCACGCCGAGTCGCCACAGGTCGTCATCGACCTGCTACTGGCGCACCTGCCCTGAGTCCACGACCGGATGCGCCACCGTGATCACACGGTATGCGCGTGACGCCTCGTGCGGCGCCGCATGGTATTTCGCCGCGACGGAAGTGATGGCCTCCTGCAGCTCAACTTGGAAAGCATCACGATCCGCAGGTGAACGAAACGAGACGTCCATTTCAGACGATGTGGTGGAGAGACGTTTGCCAGACGCGCGCGACAGCGACAGGAGTGCCGCGACGTCACGAATGAGCCGGGCGGCAACCGAGAGCAGGGAGTGGTCGGCTTTCTGATCCGCGGCGACCGGGCCCATTGCGGCCGGGGCAATCAGATAGGCACGGGCCGATGCGCGCAGCCGTCGCTCGGTCAGTCCTCCCCACAATCGCCGCTGCACCTCCTGCACAAGACCGACGGTCTCGAGTGCCGTGAGGTGGTAGTTGATCTTCTGTCGAGGGAGGCCAAGACGCGTGGCCAAGGCGCCCGCCGATGCCGGCTCGGCCAGCTCCGCCAGCAGCCTGGTCCGAATCGGGTCAAGCGCAATGATGGCGATGAGCGGGTCCTGAATCACCTCGATGTCTGACACCATGCCAATTTAAGCAGCGACAGTATTTCTTGTCAAACAATGAGCTGGCGTCCGATTGAGTCTTTGACTAATTATATTGTCAATCATTTCTAATAGTGATTCTAGCTATTTATCGTTTTTGTGGCTTGAGATCACTTGCATGTTGGGATGACGAAAAGGTGTCGGGTGCCTTTTTAAAGGCACCCGACATGATTATTTCCACGGCAGGTCACTTGCTGCCGCGCATGACGGGTGGGGGGTCAACCTTCCACCACCACTGCGGGTCGAGTGGCTTCTTGCGCGGATAGGTCTCGTTCAGGGTGGCCGCGTCGTACAGCCGGCCGTTTTTCATCACCTGGGAGATCTGTGTGGTGTTCTTGAGATCGTCGAGCGGGTTTGCATCCAGCACGATCAGGTCGGCCAGTTTGCCGACTTCCAGTGAACCGATGTCTTTCGCCAATCCGATCGAGTCTGCACTGTCGAGCGTGGCCGAACGCAACGCATCCATTGGACGCATGCCGCCCGACGCCATCATCCAGAGCTCCCAATGCGTGCCCAGTCCCTGCACCTCGCCGTGCGACCCGAGGCCGGCTTTGCCGCCACCCTCCACCCATTTCTTGAGCTGCTCGGCCTGCGCCGGGAATACGTACTGATCGGTGCGCTGGAATTCCGTGCGCTTCCATTTGTCGAGCTCATCATGGGGCGTGAAGAACCGGAGCCGCGCGTCCCGGTCTACATCCGTGCGCGTCAGGTAATACTGACGGCCGGTCGGTCCACCGTAACTGACAATCAACGTCGGCGTGTACGTCAGACCACTGGTGGCGCCCAACTTCACGACGTCGCCATAAAAGGGACTGATGGGCAGCGAATGCTCCAGGCCGGCATACCCGTCCTGCATCAGCGTCAAGTTCATGGTGAAGTTGGCTCCACCTTCGGTCGTCGGCGTGAGGCCGAGTTCCTTCGCGGCCATGATCACCCACTGCCGCACCTTGCGATCACCGGCCAGATACTGCTTGATCGTCTTGGTGTTGTAGTGGTCGGAGTAACGCCTCAAGACATCACGCGCATCTTCCAGACTGCGGATGTTGTCCACGCCGAACACGCCCGGCCCGGTTGAATACAACCGTGGACCGATCAGCGCACCGGTGTCCATCAGGTCCTGATACGTCAACGCATCCTCTGACGAGGTTTGTGGATCGCGTTGCGTGGTCACGCCAAAGGCAAGTTGCGCGAGAAACTGCGAGACCTGCGCCCGGTGAACCCCCCAGGCCACCCACGTATGTGCGTGCACATCAACCAGTCCCGGCATAACGGTCTTGCCACGAAGGTCACGCACCACCGCGCCCGCCGGAATCGCCACGCGCCCTGACGGACCAATCGCCGTAATCCGGTTGTCGGTGATGACGATGTCTCCTCGAGCGATGACCTCCTCACCTTTCATCGTGATGAGGCGTGCGTTGCGGAGCGCGATCACGCCCTTGGGTTTGTCCTTGTCGACCACAATTTCCACATCCACTCGATGTGGTTCGTATTCGTAGGTTGAAAGCTTGGTGGGCGTAGGTGGGGTGGGTGGCGTGGGTGGCGTAGGTGGCGTGGGTTCTGCCTCGGCAACCGCTCGGTTGGCCGCGTCCACCTCAGCCGCGAGGGCGAGGTCGTGCACGAAGAAACTGCGACCCATCGAATAGAACGCGGTCGCACTGTCGGCGGTCCACCCGACAAAATCTCCACCAACGCGCGTCAACCTCCAGGTCGGAACTGACGATGGCGTGGCGGCGGAGACGGTGGGCACCACACCACCAATCGGCGGAACAGTCACCATGTACACGTTGCGGTTGGCACGCACCAGCGCGCGTTTGCCATCGGGCGACAGCACCACTTCGTCTGGAGCCCCCCCGCCGACGCCGCCAACCGCCGACGTTGTGACCCGCACGACGGGCTTGAAGTCGGTGCCGTCATACCGAATTGACAACACACCCTCGGAGCCGGCCCACACATAGATACGTTCCGGATCCGGACCCACGTGAGGCGCATTTCTACCCTGCTGCGTCGCGCCACTTGCGACCCATGTAATGCGCGTCGGCACCCCACCCGCTGCAGGCAGCCACACGTACTCGAGTTCGGCCGAACTGCCGTGGTTGCCAAAGTCCTCCAGCGTACGAAGACGATGCATCTTGGATCCACGGACCGCCACGAGCCTGGTGCCGTCGCGCGAATACATCAGCTTGTCGAAAAACGCTGCAACTGGCGTGAGCTTCTGGGGTTGGCCGCTGCCGTCAGCTCTCATCCGATAAATGTCACCCCCGGCATCGTCATTCCACGTGACGTAGGCGATGTATTGGCCGTCGGGTGACCACACCGGCGCGTGCTCAACGTCGGTGGCGGTTGTCAGACGACGGGCGTTGCGGATGGTGACTGGTGTAGGCGGATCGGGTTGCGGTGCAGGCGTGGCCGCGGCTCCGCCCGATGGCGCCGGCGGTTTTTCCTTGCGCGTGCCTCTGCCCTGCGGCAGGTCGGCGATGTAGAGACGGTCCAGCGCGGTGAACACGACTCGGCGTCCATCGGGCGAGGGGCGAGCGCCGCGGATCTGGGACACCGTGAGCTTCTCGTCGTCGATCGGATAGTCGAACCTGACCAGTGGACCCAGTTGCTGATCGACCTTCGCCGTGAACGGAATCTCGGTGGCCTCGCCCGACGGCACGGCGACACGCCAGATTTTTCCACCGTAACTCGTAATCACGGCCGATGAGTCGGGCGTGAACGCGGATGCGGGATACACATCGCGGTCACGCGCGCC
>JBKJTD010000191.1:0-7402 GCA_046590915.1 Vicinamibacterales bacterium | reverse complement strand
GTTCGACCTTGCGCATCGGTCACAACGACGTCCGGTCGTCCCCCAGTCGCAACCAGTGTCAACGGTTCGAGCCGAATCGTGACGTGGCGCTTCTCGCCGGTATGCTCTGTAAAGGATGGGCCTTTTAGCGCATAAGGCCGACGGACCTGAAGCTGTCGAGCGCGCAGAATTCCTTCCACTGATGCCAAGATGGACCTCTCGGCGTCTGGATCGGGGATGGGTCCAGCCACGGTTGCCGTTGCCAGTCCATCGCGGACAGTGATTCTGCAAGACCCGTCGTTACGTTCGTAGGGCGCCTCGAACAGGTCAGTGGGTTCGTAGTGCCATTGAAGATCAGTTCGCTCGACGGTCATGAAAAATGTGGGCCTGAAAGTGGTCTGTCCCAAGCAAATCCGCTGTTTTGTTAGCAAAACAGCGGATTTATGGTGGAGGCGGCGGGAGTCGAACCCGCGTCCGAAAGGCCTGTCGTCGCCGGTGTCTACATGCGTAGTCGGACTTATAGTTTCGCGACCGTCATCGAAGCCCGACGAACGTGACGGCCGCTAGTCCGTGAAGTCTCGTCTTCCGATGCCGGACGCATCAGTTGACCAGCCTGCTAAATGGCGTGTTACCCCAGCCCGCAGGCTGACTGGAGAACACGTCGCGGGGGTTTAGGCCGCGAGTGCTAGCTGCGAGTCCGCAGTTGCATTGTTTTTTCCGCCGGATTTACGAGTCGGATGGAAAGTGGCTCGGCATGCTACCCGCGATCCCTTGCCCCCGTCGAAGCCGTGACGCCCCCACAGAGAGAATCGCTGCAGCCATTCTAGCAGGTTACCGGAAGGTCAAAGGGAAAAGGGCACAGGGCGGAGGTACGGACGGCCTTCGGCAGGAGTTGGAATGCGCCGGTCGCCCCTGTTCCCGTCTGGACCTCGGAACCCCGGCACCCGGGCGTTGCATCTTGTGCTTAGCGCCAAGCAAAATACGGCCATGGATCCTTCAGCCCTCGCTCGCGCGTTAGGACGCCTCGGATGGCTGTCGCGCGCCCAGCGTCTGACGCCTGCGGAGAGAGCGCGCGTCGCCTCGCTGGGTGGCCACGCGCGCCGCGAGTCGTTGCAGGCTGCCCGACGCATCGCGGCCAATTTCCAATACCTGGCGGTCGTGAACGAACTGCGTCCCGCGCCGCCGGTCAAGCGGCTACGCACGTGCCGCACACGACTCCCCGGTCTCTATTGGCCGACGTAGGGCAGCAAGCCTCCCTGGACCCTCGGACCGCAGAGGAACCCTGGACCGCGGACCCTGTCGGACCCTGGACCGGTCGGTACTTGTACTTGTCTGAGCTTTCCTTCATAATGCCCGCGCCGTCGTATGCCAATTGAACATCGCGTCCGCGAAGCGCTTGATGCCTACATGGCACGAGTCCGCCACGACATGGATGCCCATGTCCGGAGCCTGACGTCTGACCTGCTTCGGCTCACGAGCGAGCACCAGGAGCAGTGGCGCGCGGAGCTCGAACGCGGTGCCGCCGAGGCCAGGGCCGACGCGGAGCGCACCTTCCGGAGCCGGCTGGAGTCGGTTCGGGACGAACTGGCTCGCGAGATGGAAACCCGTCTTGCCCGTGAACGGGCCGACATGCAGGAAACCATCCGCCGAAACGACGAGCGGGAGTCCCGCGTAGACACGGTCGAGCGCCTGCTGAGTTCAGTGCGCCGTATTGACGAATCCAGGACCCTCAGCTCCATTCTTGAAGCGCTGGTGCAGGGCGCGTCGGCCGAAACTTCACGCGTGGCAGTCCTGCTTGTGGAAGGCGACTACTTGAAAGTCTGGGGCCATCGCGGATTTCTCAACGGCGCCGCCCCGTCCGACATGCCCATTGGCGCCTCGGGCACCCTCGCGGCGACCGTGGCCGTGCGCCAGTCGTCCTTTGTGCCGCCGCTCATCGAAGGCCGCGCGCACACGGTTCCTGCCTTCATGCGAGTCCCGGTCGGTTTCACGGGCATCGTCATTCCGATTGTGGTCGGTGGGGATGTGGTGGCCGTGTTGTATGCCGACGATGTGGATCGGGCGGAGACGCAGGAGGATGCGCCCATCTGGACCGAGGAGATCGAGCTGCTGGCGCGCCATGCCTCGATCTGCCTGGAAAATATCACCTCCATTCGTACCGTTGAAGTTCTCGCGCGACCGGGCTGACAATCAGCGACAATCAGATATGACGCGACCCGGCCACCGCCTCTATTCGCTGGCCGGCGGGCTCCTGCTCGTCGGTGCCCTCGTGGCCAATTGGCCGCAACTCTCGACGTCCGCGCAGACATCGTTGTGGCTCGCGCCGTCGACCCCATCCTCGCGTGCGACACCGATCGCCTCCGCACTCTCGCAGTTGGCCGACGGCAAGGCGGCCGTGGCGTTGCCGGCACTCAAGACAGGCGCCGCGACTCCGGTTGTCGGAGCGTATGTGCGTGTGCATCAAGGTCGCGCGGAACTGGCGTTGGAATGGCCAGCCGAGGCGTTGGCTTCCGCCCGAGCGGCGTTGGCGGCGGCGACCACGCCGTATTTGAAGGAGCGCGCCCTGTGGCTTGCCGCGGATGCGGCGGAAGCCGCGACCAACTGGCCGGCCGCGCTGGAAGCGCTCTCGGCTCTGGTCGAATTGCCATCGACCTCGTTCGCGCAGGCGCTGTATCGACAAGCCGTGGCGTTCCAGCAGGTGGGAAAAACCGATGCAGCCATGGAAGCGTACTCGCGCGTTTATGCCGATTACCCGCTCTCTGATGAAGCCTCACAGGCGGCCGGCGAACTCACCAAGTGGTCCTCGTCATTCCGCACGATGTCGGCGAGTCGCGCATCGCGCGAACTGGCGCGCGCACACGCGTTGTTCACCGCACGCCGCTATGTGGACGCGCGCAAGGCCTACGACCTCGCGCAACCGTATGTGACTCGATCCGATCTCGCACTCGTGGCGTTGCGTCTGGCGCAGCTGGACTATCACCAGAAGCGGCTGCCCGCTGCGCGCGAAGCGCTCCGCGTGTTTCTGGCAAGGTCTGCGGTGCCTCAGGCTCTGCGAGACGAAGCCGAATATTTCGAGATCAGCACGATGCGTGAGCAGGGCCGCCACGCCGAATACATCGCAGCGGTCCGTGCATTCGTGGACCGCACGCCCGACCCCGTCTGGGCTGAGGCGGCGCTCAACGATTTGGGCACGCATTACATCCTCACCGACGACGACAACCGGGCGGCGCAGGTGTTCACCGAACAGTACGACCGCTTTCCGACCGGCGTGTCTGCGGGGCGCGCGGCCTGGAAAGCCGGGTGGACGCACTTTGTGAACGCGAATTACGCCGAGACGGTGCGCCTGTTTGAAAGTGCGGCGGCGGGCTTGCGTCGCGCCGACTATCGCTCGGGCTGGGTCTACTGGGCCGCCCGCGCGCACGAACGCCTGGGGCACCGCGACCGCGCGATTGCCGGATACGAACAGACGATCGGCGACTACGGCAACTCCTATTACGGTCGCGAAGCGGCCCGTGCGCGCGAGACGCTGCTCGCGGCGATGCGCCCGCCTGGAGCGGGGCCCGTGGCCCCCGTGCGACGCGCCACCCCGCTGGCATTCGAACCGGGCCCTGCACCGACAACCACGTCGGTGATCCAGTCGTTGCTGGAGGCGCAGTTGTGGGACGACGCGATAGGGGAGATTCGACGCGCACAACGCACCGAAGGCGTGACGCCGCTGCTGGAGGCGACGCTGGCCTACGCCTACAACCGCAAGGGTGAATTGCGTCTGGGCATCTCGGCGATGAAACGCGCCTATCCGCAGTATCTGGCCGACGGCAGCGAGGCCCTGCCGCGCGAGGTGCTGACGGTGATCTTCCCGCTCGACTACTGGGATCTCATCCAGACGCATGCAAAGAAGCATGACCTCGATCCATTCCTGATCGCTGCGTTGATGGCGCAGGAGTCCACGTTTGATGCCGACATCAAGTCCTCGGCCAACGCCTGGGGACTCATGCAGATTCTCCCGTCAACCGGTGCGCGGGTGGCGCGTCAAATCGGCCTGCAGCCCTTTTCGGCGGCGAGCCTGACCACACCGGAGATCAACGTTCGGCTGGGCACGCAGTATTTCGCGGACCTGGTCAGACGGTTCAACGGCAACACCGCGGCGGCTCTGGCGTCGTACAACGCCGGAGAAAATCGCGTTGACCGCTGGCTTGCGGAGCGTCCTGGCCTTGATCGGGATGAGTTCATCGACAACATCCCGTTTCCGGAAACACAAGGGTATGTGAGAAAAATCCTGGGCACGGCCGAGGACTATCGTGCCCTCTACGGGCGCACGGGTATCCGCCGCTGATGTCGACGCGGTCACGCACGTCGCAGAAGGCGTCGCGCTTCACTGAGTCCGTCATCCGGGAGATGACCCGGCTGGCACACGCGCACGGTGCCGTGAACCTCTCGCAGGGGTTTCCGGATTTTCCAGCCCCTGCGGCTGTCAAACAGGCAGCGTGTGATGCAATCGCCGCCGACATCAATCAGTACGCCGTGACGTGGGGTGCCAAACCGTTGCGCGACGCGATTGCCGCCGATGCCAATGCCCGCTACGGACTGGCCGTTCAGCCCGATCGACACGTGACCGTCTGCTGCGGCTCGACCGAAGCCATGATGGCCACCATGCTCGCCATCGTCGATCCCGGTGACGAAGTGATCGTGTTTGAGCCGTTCTACGAAAACTACGGACCCGACGCCGTGTTGTCCGGCGCCGCACCGCGGTATGTCACGTTGACACCGCCGTCGCCAGGCAGTGCCGGCGACTGGACGTTCGATCCGGATGCGCTGGCGGCCGCCTTCTCAAACAGGACGCGCGCGATCATCATCAATACGCCGAACAATCCCACCGGCAAGGTGTTTACACGCGCCGAGCTCGAACAGATCGCTGCGCTGTGCCGGCACTGGGGTGTGCTCGCCGTGACCGACGAAATCTACGAACACATTCTGTATGACGATGCCGTCCATGTGCCGATGGCGTCGCTCGAGGGTATGGCGGAGCAGACGGTCACCATCAACAGTGTATCGAAGACCTTCAGTGTCACTGGTTGGAGAGTGGGATGGACGGTTGCCCCGGCCGACGTGACAGGCGCCATTCGCAAGGTGCACGACTTTCTGACGGTCGGGGCGGCGGCACCGCTGCAAGCTGCGGCCGCGGCGGCACTGACCATGCCCGCGGCGTATTACGAAGGGCTGAGCACCACGTATCGGGCGAAACGTGAACGCCTGCTCGGGATTCTCGAAGGCTCCGGCTTCCGCTGCATCATTCCACGAGGTGCGTACTACATCATGACGGACGTCTCGGCATTCGGATTTTCAGATGACGTGGCACTCGCACGGCACCTGGTCACGACCGTGGGTGTCGCCAGTGTGCCCGGTTCGAGTTTTTATCGAGCGGGAGACGGAGGCCGGCAGCAGTTGCGATTCTGCTTCTGCAAAAAAGACGAGACGCTTACTGCGGCCGCGGAACGGCTGGCCGCATGGGAAAGATGACTTCGTAGAGTCCGACCTCGGTATCGTCGATGACCACCCTCAGCTGTTTCCCCATCGTGCGCATCATCGGCCGGAGTTTGCGGGCGTAGTCTGCCGGGTACCGATCGAAATGCACGACCACCCAGCGGACGCCGCGCTCGTGGAGCACCGCGATTGCCTCCTGTGACGGAAACTGACCAAGCACCGGTTTTGCCGTCAGGTAGTCTGCGGGAAAATGATCGCTGTAGCCGTTGAGCAGCGGCTTCCAGTGAAACGTGGACATCAGCATGTACTCGGTTTGACGGTGTCGTTCGTCTGAGCCCTGGTAGAACGGGAATTCCGCCACGGGCGCCTGCGGCAGCACCGCGAGGTGTCGATACACCCTGTTGACGGGCGTGGCGCTCTGCAACTGCAATGGCCCGGCCCATGATTCGATCACCGCGATGACGACCATGGCCGCCGCGAATCGGTGGCGGTGGGAGAGGGATGCCGGCCGCCACCAGGTCAGCGCCAGCGACGACAGCACGGCGAGGCCGAGCGTGACCATGACGCCCATCCGAGACGGTGCGCGCAGGAACGAGAAGGCGGGAATCGCGTGGTACAGCAGCGTGTAGAGCCCCGCACTTGGACCAAGCGAGATCCAGAACGCAAAGACCATCATCGTGATGTAGTAACCCACAATGCGGACGCGCGGACGGGACCGGTGGCGCGCGGTCATGACCAGTGCGGCGATCGCGAGCACGATCGCCTGGAAGCCGGGGAACAGGACTTCTCGCCACGTGCCCAGCAGCGGCAGCATCCATGCGTGGACATGCACCGCCGAGGCGAGATACGCCCGGCCGATGGTCGAGAACAGTCGCGCTTCGTCCAGACTCCGTGCGAACCCCTCTTCGCGGACGGAGAGGTATGGCACAAACAGCGGGAGAATCACGATGAGGATGATGACGGCCGCCAGCATCGACCGCGCCCAGTATTGCCACTGGCGCCAGTGGCCATCCACTCCGGCAAACCAAAGCACACCGAGGCCAACCACAAGCCCTGAGAAGATGCCGTAGTACGCGCAGGCCAGGCCGGTGACGCTCAGCGTGAGACCCAGCGCCACGGCGCGCGCAGTGGTGGGGGTTGTGACGAACCGGTGCATCATGGCCAGTGACAGCGCGGGCCCGAACGTCATCAGCAGTTGGATATGCGGGATGTGCGCGAGCATGTACGGGCTGTAGCCGTACACGATCGCGGCGATGGTCGCGCCAAACCGCCCGGCACCCACCGTGCGCGCGAGAAAATACGCGGAAAGAGCGGCGAAGGCAAACGCCATCAGCACGACGGAGTTGTAGGCCGCGTACGGATTTCCTCGAGAGATGAGCCACACCGGAATAGCCAGCACGCCGGCGACAAGGTTTGCCTCGGAGAAGGCCAGGGCGTTGTCGTGCGGGTGGAAAATGTTGGCGTCAAAGACATGCAAGGGCTGCGTCGTCAACGCGTGTGCCACCCAGGAGACGTTCCACACCCCGTGCCGCCCGTCACCGCTGTCAATGCGTCCCGCTGACCCGAGACGTGCGGCCAGGGGCCATGTCAGCAGGACGGCAAGCAGGATCGAGAGTGCGACGGCGACGAATGCGTCGCGGTGCTGGGGAGTCATCTGGGGAGACGCTGGCACGTCACCGGCTAGAATGTGTGCCGAATGACCAGATCATATCCCACGCGCCTGACTGGCCTGATGGGCCCCGCGTGTATCGGCGCCGCGATCTGGTGCGCGGCGGGCCTCGTGTCTGTCGAGTCATCGGTGCCCGGCGCCACTCGGGTATTGGCGCCTGCGCCGTGGTGGGTGTTGGTTGCCGGTCTGATTGTGGGCGCCGCAGTGCCCGGGTGGCGTCGTTCGCCGCTGACGGCATTGCCGGCGGTGCTGGCCACCCTGCCGTGGTGGCCC
>JBKJTD010000264.1:0-6113 GCA_046590915.1 Vicinamibacterales bacterium | reverse complement strand
TCGATTGACGCGGCGAGCCTCGATCGTCTTGAAGTCGTCAAGGGTCCTGCGACATTGCTCTTTGGCAGCAACGCCATCGGCGGCGTCGTCAATGCCGTCAGCCCGCAGGATGCCTTCCGTGCGTCGCCATTTGTCGGATCGCTGGGCGGCCTCACATTCGATGCAAGTAGTGCCGACGAGGCGGTGGGCGCCAACGGCAGTATTCAGTACGGCCGCAATGGATGGACCGTGTGGGCGGGTGGCGGTTCGCGCCGCAGCGGCGACTACAAGACGCCGGACGAGACGATTGAGAACTCCGCGAGCCGGTTGCAGACCGGCCGTGCCGGGTTTGGCTACGTCGGCTCGCGCGCCTTCTTCAGCGCAGGATTTACGGTTGAAGACGGTCGCTTCGGAATTCCATTTGCAGGCCTGTTCCACCATGGCGGTGAAGGAGAAGAAGAAGGCGGGGGGGATTTGGCTCAGGTCGATATCTCGTCGCTTCGGCGCGACCTGCGGATGGACGTTGGTGTGCGCAACCTGGGCAACACGTTCCTCGACACAGCCAAGCTGACCTTGGCGTACACGAACTACGGGCACGACGAAATCGAGGTCGAAGAGGGTATCGCCTCCGTCGGCACCGAGTTCCGCAACAACACCACGACGCTGCGTGCGGAGCTGGAACAGAAGCGTCGTGGCCGCCTGACCGGTCGCCTCGGTGCCGAGTGGTTCCGTCGCGACTTCGACGCACGTGGGGAAGAAGCGCTGGCGCCACCGACGGTGCAGGACACGTTCGCCGCCTTCGTGTATGAGGAGATGGACCTCACGAAGTTCCGATTGCAGTTTGGCGCCCGCGCTGAGCGCATCAGCTACGACGTGACGCCGCGCCCCGTCGTCGCCCTTCCGCCAGGCGTGGACCCCATCCACCTCGCGCCGTTGGTGCGGGATCGGTCCTTCACGGCATTGTCCGGGTCGCTGGGTCTGCACAAAAATATAGGAACCGCCGGCGCGTTTGTGGTGAACCTGAACGGGGCGTCACGTGCACCGGCGCTCGAAGAGCTGTACAACTTCGGCCCGCACGTGGGCAACCTCGCGTTCGAAATCGGCAATCCCGATCTCAAGGTCGAGCGCACGCTTGGTGTCGATGTGAGCCTCCGGAGTCGCCACGCGAAGGCGCAGGGCGAACTCAACGTGTTCGCGTACGACATCAGCAACTTCGTGTTTCTTGACGTGCACGACGAGGAGATCGACGGTCTGCGCGAAGCCGACTTCGTGCAGGCGGACGCGAGATTTATTGGTGCGGAAGCCTCGGGCAGCCTTGACCTGCATCCGCGGCTGCACCTGCACGGCGGTGCCAGCTACGTGCGGGCCAAACTGACGGAAGCCAACACGTTTCTGCCGCGCATCCCCGCATTCTCGGCGCGACTCGAACTGGACGTGCCGTTCGGCAACTTCAAGGTCGGGCCGGAGTTCGTCTTCACCGCTGCGCAGAACAACACGTTCGGCATCGAGACGTCCACACCAGGTTCAATTGTAATGAACCTCGGCGCGTCATACCTGGTCGCGGGAGGCCATGCGACTCACATCGTGTCCCTCAAGGCCTACAACCTGACGAACGAGACGTACCGTCTGCATACATCCTTCATCAAGGACCTGGCCGCCGAGATGGGCCGCGGGGTGAGGCTGACGTACTCAGTGAAGTTTTTCTAGAGTGTCTCCCTGTGATTACTTCTTGGCGGCGGCTTCCGCCGCCTTGAACGCGCGAAGGATGTTCTTGCCGGCGATCTTGCGGATGTCTTCGTCCGAGTAGCCGCGCCGCAGCAGTTCTGCGAGCAGATCAGGATAGGTCGACACGTCTTCGAGCCCCATCACCACCTGTGTGATGCCGTCGAAGTCGCCGCCCAGGCCGATGGCATCGATACCGGCCACCTTCTTGATGTGATCGATGTGGTCGGCCACCTGAATGATGGACGCGCGCGGTGCTTCCCGGCCTGTGCGCTGGTCGGCGGGCAGCGCGTTGAAGGCGGTCACCTCATCAGACACAAAGCCGGGCACAAACGTCACCATGACGACGCCGTTGTTGGCTTTGACCTGCGTCAGGATGTCGTCGGGCACATTGCGCGGGACGTTGGTGATCGCTTTGGCCGACGAATGCGAAAAGATGACCGGCGCAGTGGTGACGCGCAGCACGTCCGCCATGGTGTCCGGCGACACGTGACTGAGGTCCACCAGCATTCCGAGGCGATTCATCTCGCGAATCACCTCTTCGCCGAACGCCGTGAGTCCGTTATGGACGGGCGCTTCGGCGGCCGAATCGGCCCAAGGGGTGTGATGGTTGTGGGTCAGCGTCATATAGCGCGCACCGAGGCGGTACATCATGCGCAGCGTGCCCAGCGACGAATCGATCGAGTGGCCGCCTTCGATGCCGATGAGTGACGCGATCTTGCCGGCTTTCTGAATGCGCTCGACGTCCGCACCGGTCAGGGCCAACTCCAAACGTGTCGGCCACGCGGCGATCATTCGGTGCACGACGTCGATCTGCTCAAGCGTCGCCGTCACGGCCGTCTGCCCCTGCAGTGTCGACGGCACGTACACCGACCAGAACTGCGCGCCCACACCACCACGCGCAAGCCGCGCAAAATCCGTGTGCAGCTTCGGCTGTGCCGCTGTCAGCGGAAACTGGGAGATGTCGCCCTTGGCGAGCTCGCGAATCTGCCAGGGATAGTCGTTGTGTCCGTCAAACACCGGCGTGTCGCGGAGCAGCCGGCGGGCTCGTTCAATCATGGGATCACTTTGTTGTGCGGCGACCGTTGCCACACACAGGAGGGAGCAGAGCAGCAGCGGAACTCGCATGGTCGGATTATAGGCCTTCGCGGTCGGCCCTCACAGTTACGGACGGCCGGCAGCGTCGCAGCAGCAGGCGCGTGAACAGCGCGAATTGGTAGAAGAACGGGCCAGATCTGAGGCAGGGGCCTGGCGGGCGAACAGCGACGACCCTCGGTGAATCGGATCACAATGAGGGACTCGCGTCCGATGCGTTCGACCGGGAGCCCTTGCCGAAGGGTGGCCGGCGGAACCGTGGAGCGTACGGCAGTACCTCCGACGCCTCGAAGTCCTGCAGCAAGTGATTGTCCCCGAATCGTTTCTCGTCTGGAAGGCAGACAGTGGGACAGCCACTGGGCCACAGACGGCTCGCTAACCCGGCGTTGCCGCCGCCCCATCGAAGCTCATGGAGGTGATAGCAGGCTACCAGAAGCAGTTTGCAGCGAGCCGTCTGGTTGTGTCTCGCACCGATGCCGCCGCGGGTGAGCCGCATTGCGCTAGACTGGCACCGAGCGAGCGAGACAGGAACGCAGAATGCTTGATCTGAAACGCTTTGTCGTCGCGATACTTGGATTGGTGCTTGCTGCCGGCATTTTCTCGCTTGCCCAGACCTCCAAGATCCTTGGCCCCAAGTCTGTGCTCGTCCTCACGCTGCGTTCGGCTACGCAAACGACGCGGTGCACGAACGCCATCCTGGACGCGATTGTCTTCACTGACGCGCGCACGGCAACACCCTACTCGGGCTCGGTCGCCGGCTACTACTCCGAACAATCCTACGGTCAGATGAGCATGTCGGGGCAGGTGTCGGGTCCCTATACGGTGGACATGACCCTCAGCTGCACCCGGCCCAACATGGAGCAATGGGCCGATGCCGCTGACGCCGCAGCGAAAGCCGCGGGAGTGAACGTGAGCGCGTACTCCTCGAAGCTCTACATGCTTCCTCCAGAGAGCACAACCATGTGCAGCCCCTGGGGCGGGTGGGCCGATGGGAACCGGGTGTGGATGCGCGACGACCACTGCGACGCCAAACACATTCTTTCGCACGAACTCGGGCATACCTTCGGAGCGCGTCACGCCGGCCTCCCTGGCTCGACCAACGACGCGCGCTACGGTGACGCTTCAACCACGATGGGTGGACTCCTCCTGCTGGCTGACGTTGTGACGCGTCGTCCCGCCGACCCTTCAACGTTTGATCTTTGGAACACCATGGCCCACTTCAACGCGCCCGGGAAGATCGATGCAGGATGGCTCCCGGCGAGCGCTATCCTGACGGTGACCGTGGGTGGGAACTACAAGATCGCCTTCCTCGAGAAGACGCCGTCGAACGACGTCCAGGTCGTGAAGATCGGAACGACTCTCTTCTCATATCGTCGGGCAGTAGGCCACGACTCGGACCTGCGCAGCCAGTACCTCGACAACACCAGCGTTCACATCGGGAGTGATGGCGGGGACACCATTCTCTTCGCGAACCTCCGCGACGGACAGTCCTTTAGCGATGGGAAGGTCGTGGTGACCCAGGTCCGCCACGACGCGACGTACGCGTACCTTGAAATCTCGTTCTCGCACAAGTGAGTGGTGTGAAATCGTGTGGTGCCGCCGCGGCTCGAGCCGGGCGTTGGGCGGACCGGGAAGGCGTCCTGTCGGGGGCTGCGTGTTATTCTTCGCCCATGGGTGATGAATGGGTCGCCGCTCTCGATCGCGAGGATCGCGGGTGACGCGCCAGCCGAGCCTGGGCCGTACCCAATCCGTGCTGGTGATTCCGCTCACCACCAATCTCGATCGTGCCCGATTGGCCCGGAGTGGATGGGTTGCGGCCACTGACTCCGTGGCACTCGCGTTAGCGCTCGTTCTTGTCACCGGCTGCATGACCACACCAAGTGCGCCTCCAGCAGCACGCGCCGAGCTCGCACCAACCGGAACGCTTCGGGTCGGCTTGATCCTCTCAAACCAAGTGCTCGTGAGCATAGATCCGAGCACCGGAGGGTTGCGGGGCGTAACTATCAATCTTGGAAAGGCATTAGCGAAACGGCTGGGCGTACTTTTCGAACCCATTGGATACGTCAATCCCGCGGCGCTCGTGGAAAGCTTCGGTACCAACCAGTGGGACATCGCGTTTCTTGCCTTCGATCCTGTGCGGGCTCAGGACGTGGAGTTTTCATCGTCCTACATGGAAGTCGACAATACCTATCTGGTTACCGCAGACTCAAAGATCACCGCGGTTGAGCGTGCCGATCAATCAGGCGTGACTATCGCCGTGCCGGAGAGAAGCGCCCCAGATTTATTTCTGAGCCGTCACCTCAAATCCGCACAGGTGCTGCGCGTGCCGGGTGGTGCGGAAGCCGCGATCGATGCTCTGAGATCGGGGAAGGCAGATGCCTATGCAGAGAACGCGCACGTGTTATCGCTCTACGCCGACGAGCTGCCCGGCGCGCGCGTTCTGGAGGGGCGTTACACCGTGATCCAACACTCGATTGCCACGCCTCGAGGAAAGGCAGCCGCAGCCGCGTACGTTAAGAGTTTTATCGAGGAAGCTAAGTCCGACGGCGCAATTGCTGAGGCCATCCGTGCAGCCGGCTTGCGGCGAACCCGAGTGGCGCCCCCTTCGCAGACGAAATGATCTCCTGACTTCAGTTGCAACGAACGCGCAGCAAGTTAAGAGAGGCTGTAATCAAATCCCTTCGGCAAAAAATGGACAGAGAATGAAACGAATGGTCCATCGTCATTACGCATTAGCCGCCGTCGTGGGCACAGGTCTGATTGTCGCGCTTGCCGGTTGTGCCAGCACACACTCTTCGAGTTATCACCTCCCCAGCGCGGGGAGCGCCACTCAAGCGGAGCCACCTCGCATCATCCTGATCTACGACATGGAGGGCATCTCGAATGTCGACCGCGGAGCGATGACCGCCTGCTATTTTGGCGACGACTACGTGCGTGGAGTCGCTGGACTCGAGGCGGACGTGAACGCTGTTATCGACGGGTTGTTTGCGGGCGGCGCAGGGACGGTGATCGTTCAGGATGAACACGGGAGCGGCTGTGATGACGATCCCGACCTGCCGGCAGACAGGCTGGATAAACGTGCGAGCTACGTCGACCTGAACAACGATAAGACTCCTGTGTGGGAACGCAAGTGGGACGCCGTGGTGTTGGTCGGCGCGCATGCCGGCTCGGGCAGCGGGGGATTTCTCGCGCATACGAGGGTCCCCGGATTCACGCACCTCGTCAATGGGCGACCGATTTCCGAATCGGAAATGATGGGCTATTCGTTCGGCGAGTATGGAGTTCCGGTGATCTTCGTCTCGGGCGATGACGTTTTA
>JBKJTD010000139.1:0-2849 GCA_046590915.1 Vicinamibacterales bacterium | reverse complement strand
CCAGGAGACATCGACGGAGGGCCGCCGTGTGATCGCTACCCGGCAATCGCAGCCCCTGTCCTCGCTCGGCGCCTATTTCATGAAGTCGAGTCAGAATTTTTACGGCGAGATGTTTCTCAAGACACTGGGCCAACGGTTCGGCAGTGGCGGCACCACGACTGCCGGTCGCGACGTGGCTGTCGAGACGCTGACGGCCATGGGCGTGCCGGAGAGTTCGTTCGTGATGTACGACGGATCAGGACTGTCACGGTACAACTACGTGTCGCCTGATGCCGTCATCGCGCTGCTCAAACGCATCTGGAACGATGAGACGACGCGTACACCGTTCATGGCGGCGTTACCGGTGGGCGGCCAGGACGGCACCCTGGGCAACCGCATGCGCAACACCGCGCTGGCGGGCAGGGTACAGGCCAAGACCGGCACGATATCAAACGTGCGATCGCTGTCAGGATTTGTGGACGCGCCCTCTGGCGAGCGCTTCGTCTTCTCGATGATCGCGAACAACTTCACGGTCGGGTCTGCGGCGGTCGACGAGATTGCGGAGAAGGCCTTACTGACAGTTATCCGGTAGGTCCAAGGTCCAGGGTTCAAGGTCCAGGGGTCCAGGGGTCCAGGGGTCCATGGGTTCTACGAAATGGAGGCCGAAGCTTCAGCTTCGGCTGGTACCCGCGTGGCGACCAAGGCCAGAGCGGGCACAACTGGAATCCAGAACGCAACGAACGGCCAGAAGATCCAGTCAGGCGCGATGAACGCGGTGATGGGCGAAGCGTACAGCCACATCGTGACAGCGAACCACAGCGCGACCAAACGGCGAACGTTGCTGTTGATGCGGCGAAGCGCAGCGGCGGCAAATGGGACCAAGAGACACAGTGTGATGAACGACAGCCGGAAACTGAGTTGCTGAAGCGCGCCCCAGCCTCCCCATGGGCTGTAAACGATTTCGCTGGCCATTTGCGGAATTCGGGCTGATGACAGGAACTCAATTGGAGGCCGTGGCCATATGGCACGAGCGACGGAGCGAATCCCGGTCGACACCGCCGGTTGCGTCTGCCCTGGTGTAACTCGTCGAGGGGGCTTCGCCTCGTACATCGTCTGATTGGCCGCCGGCACGGCCCAGACCATCAACAGCACGGCCAAGACACTTCCCGCTGCAGCGGGCCCCAGAGTCGGAACGTGTGTCCTGCTGCGTCCGGATGTTGCAAAGAGCAATGCAGCAGGCATGAAGAAAGCGGCACAGCCGACCAGGCTGTACACCATGCCCCTGGGCGGCAGGATCTGGGCGTTCCAGACATACAGCGATACGGACAACGCGAGCACCATCCACACCACCACACGGAGCACAACTCGGCCCATGGCAGCGGTCGCGACTTCTGCCACCGAGACTCGCAGCAGCGCTCGGGACACTGCGACCATACCCCGCATGACGCGCGCCTCACGCCGCCAGTCCGCCAGCGTTTCATCGAACACACGCCCGCCATGTTCGTCGACTGGCAGGCGAGCAAGTAGTCCCTCACAGAGGCGGTAGACGATCGCCATCACTCCGCCTCTCGAATTGCGTTCATGATCTCCATCGCCGCGAGTGCGCGGTGGCCCAAACCACTCAGTTGATACACTCGCCGACCATCTTCCTGGAGTTCCGAGGTGACGAGCCCCTTCTGCTCCATCGAGCCAAGGGTGACGTAGATGCCACCACGCTTGAGGCGGTTGTCTGACGCGTCAACCAATTGAAGTCCGTAGCTGGCACCGTGACCGACCAACAGCGACAGGATCACGCGCTCGTTCGTTGAAACCTTCATGCTGGGGAGCAGTCTTACAAATACAAAGACAGTTTGTCAACTTGACGGGTCTGACGCGACGATGCGATTCTTACTTTTGGGAGTAATACTTATGAAACTCACGACCAAGGGGCAGGTCACGATTCCCCTGAGCATCCGCGATCAATTGGGACTGCTGCCATGGACCGAGGTGGTATTCGACGTGATTGATGACAGCGTCCGTATCCGAAAGGCGGCGACGGCTGACCGGCGTGGCCACCGCGTCATTGACGCCATGCGCAGGGCGCCGAAACCCAAGCGCGGCATGACCACCGACCAGTTGATGGCGTTCACGCGGGGCGAATAGTGCGCGGCACGCTCGTCGATTCCAACGTCATCTTCGACATTCTCAGCGACGATGAGGAGTGGATCGACTGGTCGGCGTCCATGCTCGCCGATGCGGCGAACCGTGGACCGCTGTACATCAACCCGATCATCTTCGCGGAGATCTGTGTCCGCTACGACCGCATCGAAGACGTCGACGCCGCACTGCCTGAAGACTATTTCGTCCGCGTGCCCTTGCCGTGGGACGCCGGATTTCTCGCAGCAAAGTGTTTCGCGTCCTACCGCAAGCGCGGCGGCACCCGTCGCTCGCCTCTGCCCGACTTCTACATCGGGGCGCATGCGGCAGTCGCGGGTCTGACCTTGCTGACGCGGGACCCGACGCGGTATTCGACCTACCTTCCCGGCGTGTCATTGCTCTGCCCGTGAGCGGCGTCTTTCGTCGGGCGTCGGCTTCAGCCGCGCCGCAGCGGCGGACCGCCGAAGCCTACCGCCCACCCTTTTTCGCCAGCGACTTGTAGTACTCCTCGACGAGATTCCGGAAGTTCGCGGGAATCTCTTCGTTGCCGTTGAGGAACAGCGCGTTGCTGGTGGTGTCGAGTTTCTTGCGCAGGTCGAACTCGAACTTCTTGAGCTTTTCGAGCGCGGCGGTGGTCAGTTCCTGCACACCGAGGGGATCGCCGAAGGCAGTTTCGCTGTCGAGCTGGCGAAGCTGACGCACGACTTCGTCCAGGTCACGCGCATCCACGCCCG
>JBKJTD010000396.1:0-5196 GCA_046590915.1 Vicinamibacterales bacterium | reverse complement strand
GGGGAGAGATCGGCCCGTAGATAAGAATCGACCTTCTTGGGGTCAGCCACCGTCGCGGCAATCTGATCCTCAACAAGTCGACGGGCGAGCGGGCGGCTATCGACCAGAAATTCCAGGTCGAGCGTGCCCGACAGAACCTGATGAAGGGTTCTGATCACCAGCTCGTCCTGACAGACGGCCAGTGCTCTCATGCGGCGGCTTCCACACGGAAAGCGGTATCACCCATGGTGCGAACATCTCATTATACGCACCTCGCCATGCCGAGGGGCTATCATGCGTCGATATGGCTCCGGGAACGTCGCGCGGTCCGATCCCGCTTTGCGTCGTTGTGCTGCTACTGGGCACATGGCTCCTGCCTCCTGTGGTGGCGACCCAGCAGGTCTTCCGGACGGCCACCGACGTCGTCACACTCCCGGTCACGGTCTCGGGCCGGGGCGACGTGCTCGTCAAAGGGCTTGCGCGCGACCAGTTTGACGTGCTCGAAGACGGCAAACCCCAGTCGTTGACCTACTTTGCCACCGGCGCGGCCCCGGAGGTTCCTCTGCATCTCGGTCTGTTACTGGATACGTCCGGGAGCATGCAAAAGGATTTGTCGGCGGCGGCGACAGCGGCGGTGCGTTTTGTGAACACGCTCGAGGAGGCCCGCGACGTCACCTTTGTCGACTTTGCGGACCAGGTCCGGGTGTCCCGGTTTTCCCCGAGCAGCTATCCGCACCTATTCGAGCGGATTCGCGGCAACAAGGCGGATGGGTACACCGCGCTCTACGATGCGCTGGCGATGTATCTGTCGTCGGCCGAGGAGCAGGACGGGCAGAAGGTGCTGCTGCTGTACACGGATGGCGCCGACTCGCGCAGCGAAACCACGTTTGGCGAACTTGTCGAAATGCTGCGGCTCAGTCAGGTCATGGTCTACGTGATCGGGTACCTCGAGAACCAGAGCTCCACCGAGCGCTCGATCCAGCAGATGCGGATGAACGACGTCGCGCGCCAGACCGGAGGGCACGCGTTTTATCCATCCGGAGGCAAAGACGAGATGGACCGGATTTACGCGCGTATTCTCGAGGAACTGACCGCGCGGTACACGCTCGGGTACGTCTCCACCAACCCGAAGGCCGATGGCACCTATCGCAAGGTGCAGGTCAAAGTGACGGTGCCCGAGGTGCAGGGGCTGAAAGTGCGCACGCGGCCCGGCTATTTTGCGCCCAATCGGGTACAGCGGCCGTAATTTTCGGTCTGTTAGTATGGGTGATTCGGACACAGTCACTCATGCCGTCCCTTACTGACCGTTTCGAGCTCGAATCCGACTTCGAGCTGCGCGGCGACCAGCCCCGAGCGATTCCGCAGCTCGTCGAGGGGCTCAATCGCGGCGATGACGCACAGGTGTTGCTCGGCGTCACCGGTTCGGGCAAGACCTTCACGATGGCCCACGTGGTGGCGACGGTCAATCGCCCCACGCTGGTGATGGTGCACAACAAAACCCTCGCCGCGCAGCTCTATCAGGAATTCAAGCGCTTCTTTCCGAAAAACGCCGTCGAATATTTCGTCAGTTATTACGATTACTACCAGCCGGAAGCCTACATGCCGGCCAGTGACTCGTACATCGAGAAGGAATCGATCATCAACGAGGAGATCGATCGCCTGCGCCTCTCGGCCACGCGCTCGCTCTTCGAGCGCCGGGACGTGCTCGTGGTGGCGAGTGTCTCGTGTATCTACGGTCTGGGTTCGCCCGAGTCGTATTTCGGCCTGGTGGTCGAAGTGCAGAAGGGCGCGCAGACCGGGCGCGACACCTTGCTGCGGTCGCTGGTCGAGATTCAGTACGAACGCAACGATCACGAATTCACGCGCGGCACCTTCCGCGTGCGCGGCGATATCGTCGAGGTCTATCCGTCCTACGAAGACATCGGCATGCGGTTCGAGTTTTTCGGCGATGAAGTGGACGCGCTGGTCACGTTTGATCCACTCACCGGCCGCGAAGTGCGTCGTCATGACCGGCTGTCGGTGTTTCCCAAGTCGCACTTCGTGACACCGCGGGCCAAGACGCTGGAGGCGGTTGAGCGCATCAAGGTCGAGTTGCGCGAACGACTCACTGACCTGGAGGGCGCGGGTCGCGTGCTCGAGGCGCAGCGTCTGCATCAGCGCACGATGTTTGATCTCGAAATGATGAAGGAGATCGGCTACTGCCACGGAATCGAGAACTACTCGCGGCACTTGTCCGGACGTGTGGCAGGGGAGCCTCCACCCACGCTGCTCGATTACCTTCCCAAGGACGCGCTGCTGATCGTCGACGAGAGTCATCAGACCGTGCCGCAGGTGCGCGGCATGTATCACGGTGACCGCTCGCGCAAGGTCGTGCTGGTCGAATACGGCTTCCGCCTGCCGTCTGCCCTCGACAACCGACCGCTCTCGTTCGAGGAGTGGGAAGAGCGTCGGCCTCAGGTCGTCTACGTCAGTGCGACGCCGGGCGCCTACGAACTGCAGCATGCGGGCGGTGTGATCGTGGAACAGATCATCAGGCCGACCGGATTGGTCGATCCGCCCATCGACGTGCGTCCGGTCGGTGGGCAGGTGGATGACCTGTTGGGTGAGATTCGAGACGTGGTAAGTCGTCGTGAGCGGGTGCTGGTCACGGTGCTGACCAAGCGCATGGCTGAGGACCTGACCACCTACTACCAGGAACTGGGTGTGAAGGTGAGGTACCTCCACTCAGACATCGACACACTCGAACGGGTGGACATTCTGCGGGATCTGAGGCTCGGCACCTTTGATGTGCTGGTGGGTATCAACCTGTTGCGCGAAGGTCTCGACCTGCCTGAGGTGTCGCTGGTTGCCGTGCTCGACGCGGACAAGGAGGGGTTTCTGCGGTCGGCCGGCGCCCTGATTCAGACCATTGGCCGCGCGGCCAGGCACGTGCGCGGCCGCGCGATCCTCTATGCCGACAAGGTGACCGACTCCATGCGGCGCGCGATGAGCGAGACCGACAGGCGCCGCACCGTGCAGGAGGCCTACAATCTGGAACATGGCATCACTCCTGCATCAATCATCAAAGATATCGATGGTGTGATGTCGAGTGTGTATGAACGGGACTATTTGACCGTTCCGGCGGCAAACGATGGCCGGGACACCTTCCACTCTCGCGCGGATCTCGATCGGAAGATTGCCGAGCTGGAGACCGGGATGCGGCAGGCGGCGGCGAATCTGGAGTTTGAGCGGGCTGCCAGTCTCCGCGATCAGTTGCGGCGGTTGCGTGATCCGGGGCGTGTGTTGGTGGGGGGCGAGGTTTAGGTGCAGGCATTCAACAACAGCCTGAAAAAGGGCGTGCTGGAGGTGCAGGAGTACTTCCGGCTCATGGGACAGGTCGTGCGCGGCCTGACCTCCCGACCCATTTATTACCGCGACATCATTGAGCAGTTCGACGCCATCGGCCTCGGATCGATGACGGTCGTGTTGCTGACCGGCACGTTCACCGGCATGGTGCTGGCGCTGCAGTCGGGTGTGACGTTGGACCAGTTCGGTGCCCGCTCGATGGTCGGCCGGTTGGTCAGCGCCACGATGGTCAAGGAACTGGGCCCCGTGCTGACGGCCTTGATGGTCGCCGGCCGGGTCGGGTCGGGCATTGCGGCCGAGATCGGTTCGATGGTGGTGACCGATCAGATTAGCGCGATGCGGGCGCTGGGCACCGACCCGGTCCGGAAGCTGGTCGTTCCACGCGTGCTGGCCGGCATTGTGATGGTGCCGTTCCTGACGGTCATTGCCGATGGTGTCGGCATGATCGGCGCGTGGATCATCACCGTGACGCAGCTCGGTGTCTCGGGTGGTGTGTTCTGGAACAGCGTCGTGCAGGGCCTCTACATCCAGGACGTCTGGATGGGCCTCATCAAGCCGTTTTTTCTTGGTTTTGTGATCGTGTCGATCGGCTGCCACGTCGGGCTGCGCACGTCCGGTGGCACGCAGGGGGTCGGCCGGGCCACCACCAACGCCGTTGTCGCAGCCTCCGTCACCGTGCTGGCGGTCGACTTCCTGCTCACGAAATTGATTCTGACGTTGCTCTACTGATATGGCTACCGACGACACGATCCCACGCACCGATGTTCAGATGGAGGCCGACGCTCCGGTCTCGGCCGGCAACGAGGCTCCGGTTGACGGTCCCGCGATCCGCTTTGTGGATGTGTCTCTCGCGTTCGACGAGAAGGTGATCCTCGACAAGGTGAGCTTCGAGCTCCTGCCCGGGCGCGCGAAGATGTTTTTGGGGGGAAGCGGCGTCGGCAAGTCCACCGTCTTGCGACTCGTACTGGGGTTGCTCAAACCGGACGGCGGAGAGATCTACATCAACGGCGAGCGGGTCGATCAGTTGTCCGAGGAAGCCATGATGCCGGTGCGTGATCGCCTCGGCATGGTGTTTCAGGAAGGCGCGTTGTTTGACTCGCTGACGGTGCGGGAAAACGTCGGCTACAAGTGGTTCGAGGGCACGTCGATCCCCATCGCCGAGGTCGACGCACGCGTGCAGGAGGTGCTGGGATTTGTCTCCCTGCCTGATTTTGGCGGGCGCATGCCGTCGGAGTTGTCCGGTGGCCAGCGGCGGCGCGTGGCCATTGCGCGGGCGATGACCGCGAGGCCCAAGATTCTCCTCTACGACGAACCCACCACTGGTCTCGATCCGATCACGGCGCTCACCATTGACGATGAAATCATCAAGCTGCGAGACCTCGAAGAGGTCAGCACGTTGTTGGTGACACACCAGCTGCGCGATGCGTTCTATATCGCGTCGCACATGGCGGTCATGGAGGACGGCGAGGCGAAGTCTGTGCCTGCCACCCCGGAGAAGATGGCGGAAACGGAGTTCCTGATGCTCAAAGACAGCAAGGTGCTGTTTGAGGGCACGTTGCCGGAATTGCAGGCGTCGAAGGACCCGTATTTGAAGGCGTTTCTGGAGTAATCACTATGCCAAGAACTCGATCGATCGGCTGGGCCCAACTCAAAATCGGCATCGTCGCCATCGTGGCGATCGCGTTGGCGGGGGCGTTGATTCTCGCGGTGGGCGGCCAGGGCGGCTTTCCATGGGAACGGTATCCGCTCAAGGCGCGGTTCGCCGATGTCGGTGGCATGAAGACCGGCTCGGTCGTGCGCATTGCCGGCAAGGACGTGGGCAAGGTCACGGGCGTCGAGTTTGCCGAGTCGCAGATTGAGGTGACCCTTGAG